>JAKBCC010000125.1 GCA_021808105.1 Planctomycetota bacterium | reverse complement strand
ATTACCACCAGCGGCACCCAGAGCTACAACGGATTCGTTGCTCTGGCGGCTACGCCGATCACGCTCACCGGCACGACGCTAAATAGTTCATCCACACCGGCAGTATTCAGCGGCAGCGGTGATGCGTTGACTTTGGCTTTCAGCAGCAATGCGAATCTTGGAACCATTTCTACTCTTGGAAGTCTGGTCAGTAACGGTCCTGGCGCAACGACGTTGTATGGCGATATTACCACCAGCGGTGCCCAGAGCTACAACGGAAGCGTTGCTCTGGCGGCTACGCCGATCACGCTGACCGGCACGACGCTAAATAGTTCATCCACACCGGCAATATTCAGCGGCAGCGGTGATGCGTTGACTTTGGCTTTCAGCAGCAGTGCGAACCTTGGAACCATTTCTACTCTTGGAAGTCTGGTCAGTAACGGTCCGGTCGCAACCACGTTGTTTGGCGATATTACTACCAGCGGTGTCCAGAGCTACAACGGAACCGTATCACTTGCTGCGGCCTCAATTACTCTGACCGGTACAACATTAAATAGTTCATCCACACCGGCGGTATTCAGCGGCAGCGGTGATGCGTTGACTTTGGCTTTCAGCAGCAGTGCGAACCTTGAAACCATTTCTACTCTTGGAAGTTTGGTCAGTAACGGCCTGGGCGCAACGACGTTGTATGGCGATATTACCACCAGCGGTGTCCAGAGCTACAACGGAACCGTATCACTTGCAGCGGCGTCCATTACCCTGACCGGCACGACGCTAAATAGTTCATCCACACCGGCAATATTCAGCGGCAGCGGTGATACATTGACGCTACACTTCAGCAGCAGCGCGAATCTGGGTGTTATCACCACACTAGGCAGCCTGGCAGACACGGGTTCGGGGACAACCACACTTAACGGCAATATTACCACCGGCGGAAATCAGAATTATAGTACGCCCGTAGGAATAAACTCCGCCTTAACTTTAACAGGGGCAAGCTTGAATCCGTCTCCAAGTGCGGCGGCGGTATTCATCGGCGCTGGAACGCCGGCACTGATACTGGATTTTACCCAGTCATACAATGTGAACTTGGGTGCATCGGGTGGTTTGGCCTCATTGGATTTGGGTGTGCCATCAACGGTTCCTGTCCGTATCCTGACAAGCACGGCTTTAAGTTATCCCCTGGCCGTCACTGGAACGGTTACGGTTGGTCAAAACAGCGATCCAGCAGGAAGCGTAATCACCCTCACTGGTTCCTCCTTTAAATTTGGGAGTTCTTTTGATGCGGCAAGTCCCAATGACGCTGTCATTTTCGCCGCCTTGGGCGGAACGGCAAGCAGCGTGGAATTCGACGGTGTCGTCGGCGGCAGTAGCACGAATCCTGATCTCGCATCATTGGCTGTTCAAGAAACAGCCACCGTCAACGGCGGGGCAGTCAACACCATTAATGACCAGATTTATACCGGCGCTGTCAGAATCAATAATAATGGGACAACCACCTTAACCAGCGTGCAGGGCGGGATCGCAGAAGATGGCGGAATCAGTTCAACCGGAAGTATTACGCTGTCGCCGAATTCGGCGCTCATGGTGCCCAATCCGGATCCGATTCTTGGAGCCGGTGCAACGACCGGGGATTTTCGCCCGCAAAACTACCTCACGATTAACGGCAATATAACCGCTGCCGGAACCGTCGCGTTGGCACCCAATGCCCCGACGTATAACGGCACAAGCAATCCGATCCCCGATGCCGCGACAATTATTACAACCCTTCAATCCGGAACCGTTGCGGTCACTGGTCAGAATATCTACATGGGTATGGGGCAAAAGTGGACATCGCTGACCGGCCTGAGCCTCAGTGCGATCGGCGGAACCGTTGAGCTCGGTGATGTCAACGTCGTGGGTACAATCGCCGTTAATGCCGGTACCATCGACATGCTTTTGCGTCCCGCCGGATCACAACTGGTGCCGGGAATTTCATCAGGGGTGTTAGGATTGCATATCAATACGCCCGGTTCGGAAGGGGTGGATATTGTGGCCAACACCATCAATTTAACCGGCCGCATTGTTCCCGTCGGAGCCGGAGCCGATTACGCACCCCAGTATGCCTATGGGCCTGGCGGTACGGTCACGGGCAGTATCACGCCCATTTCGTCTGGAGTTCACTTTTATGGTGTCAATGTATTACCGTCCACTCTTCTGGCTTCCGGAATCGCTAATGGTCGATTAACCACTTATTACCTGGATCTGAAGGCCAGCGGGCCATCGGTCTCGAATGTAACCGTGGCTGTCACGCCCATCATTCCGCCGCCGCCGCCGCAATTTAATTCGGTCGTGGTGCTGTCCTCGGAGCAGCGGCAGATTCTGCGTGAAGCCGGCATTAATGCCCGTAACACCTCCATTGATAACCTTCTAAACCTGGTTGGCGGAAAAGCGGTATTTAATGACATTCCCACCAGCGATGGAATGATTATCGTGCACCCCACGCTCCTGGATTATTATGTCACCACCAGTCGCTTGCCCTACCAGCAGACCAGGGATTTTATCGCGCTGTACCGTGACGTGTTCCTGGCCCCGGTGATCAATCCGAAGACCCATCAATCCGAGCTGGATAAAAAGGGCAATGTGATTTATCGGTCAAAACGCACGGAACTTCATGTGCTGTTCCGCAACTCCTTTAGCGATTATTCCAAAGTCGTGGGAGCAGCGCACGCCACAGCGCTGGGCTTCCGCCTCTGGCTGGAAAAGACGCCCAGCCAGCTCAAGGCGCTGCAAACATTAAATCAATTGCGAGCGCTTTTAGGACAAGCGCGGGGGCTTGGCCTGACATCGGTGGAATTGCGATTATCACACAGTACCATTTTAGCGGAGTTGAATCCTCAAGCGCTGTCCGAACGACAGTTTGAGGAAACGGTTCTGGGACGCAAGCTCTCAAATTTGTGATCAGGATGGATTCACCGGATTGTCGGATTTTTGTTTTGCGGTATATACTTCCATGAAAATAAAGGGTCGTTAAATGTCTGATCTGAATATACAACAATTGCTGCAACCGGTGACCGCTGACCGTCCCTGCGGGGAAGATTTATCCTACGACCCCGACTTTATGGAACTTGAACGCCTGATTCAGGGCACACCTGAACGGGAAATGGGTGATGTAAAGATCGCGGCTGAAGAACCGGATTGGCGTGATATTTCCCGGCGCTGTCAGGAGTTGCTGGCTCGCACGCGGGATTTGCGGATCATGGTATATCTGACCCTGGCGGAATTAAAATTGCGCGGTGCACCGGGCTTTCGCGATGGGATTGTGTTGATCCAGAAAAGTGTCGAGTCCTTATGGCCGACGATTTATCCGGCGCTGGATCCGGATGATAACAATGACCCCACATTCCGCGTGAACGCCATCGCTGCCATGTCTCCGCAAGGCGATGTGTATGGTGACCTTCTGAAGTTTCCGGACCGTCTTAGAAGCATGGTCCTGGCCGACTCTAAACAAATTGGCCGCATTTGTCTGCGGGACATTCTTATTTCCAACGGCGAATTAACCGCCCCGGAGGGCGAAGCAAAAAAGGACCCCAGCATCATCGAGGCAGCCTTTAAGTCCGCCAATCCGGAATCTCTCGCCTTAATTTCCCGCGCGGTTGATGAAGCCGTGGCGGCATGGGATGCCATGGACGCTGCCTTAACAGCCAATGTCCCGGCCGGTCACGCGGTGGATCTGCAGGGCAGCCGAAAGATTCTTGCCGCCATTCAGGCCGCTATGCGCCGGCAAGCAGGTCAGGGAGAAAACAGTGGCGCTGCTAATCCGACAGGTGGCCCCGGTGCGGCGAGTACGCCGGGTGTAATGACACCGGCCACGGCCCATAAGACCGGCGGTGCCTCAGCCGGTCCGATTACGTCGAGAGCGGACTGCAATCGAGCCATCGACGAAATCTGTAGATTCCTGGAAGTTACCGAACCCTCCAGCCCGGTTCCATTATTATTAAAGCGGGCGCAGCGTTTGATCGATAAGAACTTCATCGATGTAATATCCGATCTCTCGCCGGAGACGCTGGCAGCGATCAGAGCGCTGGCAGGATTGGCTAAGGATGGGGAATAAAAAGGTGATTTTGTTAATCTCTTACCACGCGGGCTTGACTTGATTTGCTCCTTAGGGTAAGTTAAAAAATCAATAATTGGGGTATATATTTTGTGCGGCATTTTCGCACGGGCAATTTTGATGGAGCTGTCCTATGGCTAAGGCAAGCAGTCAGAAGTTTATCGCTCGCAATCGCGCACCTCGGGTTCAAATCGAATATGACCTGGAACTTTACGGGTCGGAAAAGAAAATAAATCTTCCCTTCGTCATGGGCGTCATGGCTGATCTTTCAGGCAACCCCGCTGAAGCGCTTCCCGGCGTAGACCAGCGCAAGTTCCTTGAAATCGACGTGGATAATTTTGACGAACGCATGAAAGCCGCCAAGCCACGTGTGGCGTTTCAGGTCTCTAACAAACTTTCGGGTGAAGGCAACATGCCCGTTGAGTTGACCTTTGACAGCATGGACGATTTTTCGCCCGCCGCCGTGGCCCGCAAGGTTGAGCCGCTGCGGAAATTGCTGGAAGCCCGCACCCAATTGGCGAATCTGCTGACCTACATGGATGGCAAAGCCAATGCGGAAGAATTGCTGGGTAAGGCATTGAAAGACCCTGCGTTGCTTCAAGCTCTGGCCGGTGCTCCCAAACAACCGTCCTGATTCCATTGGCTTTACGATTCTGATATTTCCTACATACAGGAGGCCAGAAAATGGCGGAACCAACACAAGCTCAATCCGCAGCGGCACCCGCGGCGGCGACAGTTGAATTAAATGAATTTGATTCGCTGTTAAAAAAAGAGTTCAAGCCCAAGACCGACGGCGTAGCCGAACAAATCAAAACTGCGGTGCAGACACTGGCTCAGCAGGCCCTGGAAGGAACATCGCTGATTTCTGATGATGTGGTGCGCTCCATTGAAGCCATCATCGCCCAACTGGACGCCAAACTCACGGAACAGGTCAATGAAATCATTCACCATGAGGCGTTCCGGTCGCTTGAGGGGACATGGCGCGGTCTGCACCATCTGGTGAATAATACGGAAACGGATGAAACCCTGAAAATCCGGGTCATGAACATCTCCAAAAAGGATGTGGGCAAGACTATTAAAAAATTCAAGGGCACTGCATGGGATCAAAGCCCGCTTTTCAAAAAGCTCTATGAAGATGAATTCGGCAGCCCCGGCGGCGAACCCTATGGTTGCCTGATTGGTGATTACTATTTTGATCACTCTCCCCCCGATGTTGAAATTCTGGCCGGAATGGCCCAGATCGCAGCGGCGGCCCATGCGCCGTTTATTTCCGGTACCGCGCCCAGCCTCATGAATATGGATTCCTGGCAACAAGTCGGGGACGCCCGTGATCTGACAAAAATTTTCCAGACCCCGGATTATGCGCCATGGAGGTCCCTGCGAAAATCGGATGATGCCCGGTATATCGGATTAACCATGCCGCGGTTTCTTTCCCGCATTCCTTATGGCTCCAAAACCAATCCCGTGGAAGAATTCGCCTACGAAGAAGATACGGGCAAGGCGGATCATAATAAATACACCTGGTCCAATGCCGCCTTCGCCATGGGTGTTAATATCAATCGGGCATTTAAGCTTTATGGCTGGTGCTCCCGCATCCGCGGCGTGGAGTCCGGCGGTATGGTTGAAGGCCTGCCGTGCCACACATTCCCCACCGATGACGGTGGCGTGGATATGAAGTGCCCAACGGAAATCGCCATTACCGATCGCCGCGAGGCCGAGCTGGCTAAAAACGGGTTAATGCCGCTGTCCCATTGGAAAAATACGGACTATGCCGTATTTGTCGGTGCGCAATCCTTGCAGGAACCGGAAAAATATGCCGATGCGGACGCCACCGCCAATGCCAATCTAGCGGCCCGCATGCCGTATCTTTTCGCCACCTGTCGTTTCGCGCATTTCCTTAAGTGCATGGTCCGTGACAAGATCGGATCATTTAAGGAACGTTCGGATATGCAGCGCTGGCTCAATGAATGGATTATGCAATATGTTGATGCGTCGCCCGCGACATCCAGTGAAGAATACAAAGCTTCCCATCCGTTGGCGGCCGCAGAAGTAACCGTTGAGGAAGTAGAAGGTAATCCAGGTTATTACCGCTCGAAGTTTTTCCTCAGGCCGCACTACCAGTTGGAGGGCCTGACCGTTTCATTGCGATTGGTCAGCAAACTTCCGTCGGTCAAGAGCGGCGGATAAATCTGATTATTGCACAGGTGTTTTTTGGACAGGCATGTTCTGATACGTCGTCAGAGCTGCAAGCTGTCAGCTAGTCCAAGGATGCCGTGTTGCTATAAAGCTTTTTTGAAAGGAGCTTAACTATGGCGTTCGATGCATATCTGAAAATTGATGGAATTGATGGTGAATCCACCTCAAAGGGAATGGAAAAGCAAATTGAAATTGAATCTTTTTCCTGGGGATTAAGCAATTCCGCGACGGTCGGCAGTCAATCTGGTGGAATCAGCAGCGGCAAGGCCAACATCTCCGCTTTCACGATCGTGAAAGCCATTGATAAGGCCAGCCCGAATCTGATGCTTGCCGGCTGTGACGGCAGCCATCTGAAAAGTGCCACGGTGACATTTCGCAAATCGACTGGTTCCTCGGGCCAAAAACCCTTTGAGATTTTGAAGTTCACAGATTGTATGGTCTCGTCCTATCAGGTATCCGGCGTCACCGGCGGCAATGACACGCTGCGCGAAAGCGTCAGCTTTGAATTCGGAAAAGTGGATATGGAATATTACACGCAGAAGTCCGATGGTTCGACGTCAAAAGCCGGCAATACCAGTTGGGACCGCACCAAAAATGCGAAGGGCTGATGCAGCCTCAATCAGGAATTGCGCTTGGTGCAAACGCCCGTCGATGGATGGGAAGCTTGCAATCCAGCCTTCCGAAGATGCCGATGTGCGAAAGATGCCGTCGGCCTCTTCGGATTTTATATTCCTGCGCCGGGCCTTTGGCTTTGATCTATAGCATTGTCTCACTTTCGGTGCGGGACGCCTGCGGGCATCGGCTGGCCGTAGCGGCTGCGGTCTGTGCGTAGTCGACAGCTATAATGCTGGTCGGAACCAAAGGACAGGGCAACGGACGCCTGCGGAAGCAATTCCGGCAGATGACGGTGGCGTATCAACGGCAGAGCACGCGAGCCTGGAGACTAAATCTATGACTGCTGAAGAGCTTATCCGCAGCGGAAACCTGGACGAAGCATTGGCGGCCGTGCAGGCGGACGTTCGCAAGAAGCCGGCAGATGCGAAACTGCGCGTGCTGTTGTTTCAGTTGCTGGCAATTCTTGGCCAATGGGATCGGGCACTGACGCAATTAAATGTTGCCGCGGAGCTTGATCCGCTGAACTTGTTAATGGCCCAGGTCTGCCGCGTGGCATTGCAGTGCGAAGCTCTGCGGGCCGATATTTTCGCCGGTGGAACCACCCCCATGGTTTTAGGCCAGCCGCCGGAATGGCTCGGACAACTCATACAAGCCAATGAATTCGCCGCCGCGGGGCGCTCTGCGGATTCTGCGATTCTGCGCCAGCAGGCATTTGATGCGGCACCCGCAATCAGCGGAAAAATTAACGACGAACCTTTTGCCTGGCTTGCCGATGCTGATCCGCGGCTTGGCCCGGTCATGGAAGCCATGGTGGATGGTAAATACTATTGGATTCCATTAAGCAATATCCGGGAAATCCAAATTGAGGCTCCCGCTGATCTGCGCGATCTGGTATGGATTTCCGCAAATTTCACCTGGCTCAACGGCGGTACGAAATTCGGGCTTATACCGGTGCGCTATCCGGGTTCGGAGAAAAGCACCGACTCCGCCATACGCATGGCGCGTAAAACCGACTGGACCACCGCCGGTGAGCTATCCCTTGGACTGGGGCAGCGCGAATTAGTAACCGATCAGAAGGAATATGCCTTCCTGGAAATCCGCAGCATTGTTCTGGATCAACCTGAACCTCCTGCCACGGATGCCCCCTCATCGGAAGGGGCTGTACAAGATGGATGAATCCTTTTCGCGCGATCGCCTGCAGCCGTTTCTCCTGGATCGTCTCACGGATGACGCCCCGGAAACGTCCCGCGAATCACGGGATCAGCGGGCCGGCACGCTGCGGCAACTGCGTCGATCCGTGTTACGCGATCTGGAATGGTTACTTAATACGCCTTGCCACTTTGAAGCCGACGAACTCGCTGATTTTCCCTTAGCTGCCCAAAGCGTCATTAATTATGGAATTCCCAATCTTTCCGGGCACACCATTTCCGGTATGCCGCCCGAACGTGTTGAGAAAATGCTCGTCAATGCCGTTCACCGCTTTGAGCCGCGGGTGATCCGCCATTCGCTTAGCATCGGAAATGTCGCCGACGCCGGTAAACCCAACACGCTTGATTTTGAAATCAAAGGCGAAATCTGGGCCGTGCCGCTGCCGGACGTTTTATTCGTCCGCACGGAAGTGGACATGGAATCAGGACATTGCAGTTTGCGGGACAAATAGGATGGATAGCCAATTTCTGCAATATTACGAGCGCGAATTGCGGCATCTGCGCGAAATGGGCAAAGAATTTGCCGCCGCCTATCCCAAGGTGGCCGGCCGATTAACACTGGACCAAGTCGATTGCCCTGATCCGTATGTGGAACGCCTGCTGGAAGGATTCGCCTTTCTTGCAGCGCGTGTTCATCTTAAATTAGACTCGGCCTTCCCCCGCTTCACGCAGGGACTTCTGAATACCGTTCATCCCAATTATCTTGCTCCCACCCCGTCCATGGCGATCGTGCAGTTTGAAATCGACAAAGCCGATCCCGGCCTGGCCAAGGGTTTTGTCATGCCGCGTGGAACCGCCATGCGCAGTATTGTCGGTGCCGGCGAATCCACCGCGTGTGAATATCGAACCGCGCATAACCTGACGCTGTGGCCCATCCAGGTCTTGGACGCCAAATATCACCTGCGCGAACTTGAAGCACTGAATCTGGGCATGGGAAGCGGTGTTCAGGCGGCGATTCAGATCCGCCTGGCGTGCAATCCCGGTTTGCTTTGGAATCAGATACAACTGGACCGCCTGCAATTTTTTATTGCCGGCACATCCGAAGTGCAGATTCGTCTGTATGAGCAGATATTCGGGCAAAGTGTGCAGGTGGTTGTGCAACCAGGCTCAGTGCCGGTCAAATGGCGCGAAACGCTGCCGGCCACGTGCGTCCGCCGCGTGGGCTTTGATGATGACCATGCACTTTTGCCGGTATGCCCGCGTGCCTTTCAGGGCTATCGCCTGCTGCAGGAATATTTTACCATTCCGCAGCGGTTTTTATTTTTTGAGGTTTCTAATCTCCGGCCCATTATCGCCCGCTGCACGGAACCCCACTTGGATTTATTGCTCTGCCTGCGCAAAGCGGATGCAACGCTGGAACGCACCGTAACGGCGGCCAATTTCAAGCCCCACTGTTCCCCGGTTATCAACCTTTTTCCCAAACGCTGTGATCGTATCCAATTGTCAGAACGCTTCAGCGAGTTCCCGGTCATTCCTGATCGCACGCGTACCAGAGATTTTGAAGTCTTTGAAATTACCTCTCTGACCGGCCATGGTGCCCGATCAGACGATACGCAGGCTTTTCGCAGCTTCTATCGAATATGGGATTCCGCATCCCGGCGGGATGAAGCCTTTTTTACCGTGCACCGCCAGGCCCGCGTTCCATCCGAACGCGAACGAGCAATCGGCGGACGGTCCGGTTATACCGGAAGTGATGTATTTGTTTCCCTGGTTGACGGCCAATGTGCGCCGTATCGGACCGAGCTGCGGCAACTGGGAATTGAATCGCTTTGCACCAACCGTGATCTGCCGCTGTTTATTCCGCTGGGAAAAGGGGCAACGGATTTCTCTTTGGAGTCCGGTGGGCCGGTAAAATCCATCCGGTGTGTGAATGGGGCACCCACCGTTCCGCGCGCATCGCTTGCCCAGGGCGATGCCGCATGGCGCTTGATCAGTCATATATCGCTGAATTACCTTTCGCTGCTGGATTCCAGTGACGGCAGGGGAGCGGCAGCGCTGCAAAACCTGCTGGGGTTGTATTGCAATATCAATGATCCGGCATCTGAAAAGCAGGCGCATGGGGTTAAATCCATTTCCAGTTCGCCCATTGTGCGGCGCACATTCAGCGATGGAATGATGGCGTTTGTTCGCGGTCTGGAAATCTCGGTAATTCTGGATGACCATGCGTATGAGGGAACCGGAGCGTTCCTCATGGGTGCCGTATTGGAGCAATTTTTTTCGCGTTATGTTTCAATGAATTCGTTTACTCAATGCGTGGTCAACACGGTTGACCGCGGAAGGATCATGGAATGGACAGCCCGTCCGGGACGCCGGCAGATACTCTGATGCGGCTGCTGGAATCGCAGGCCGCGTGCTACGACTTTTTCCTGGCCGTGCGCAGCATTGAATGCGCCCGCCGGGATTTGCCGCGCGTGGGCTATTCCACATCTCCCAGACTGGATCCCGTGCGGTTTGGCCAGGAGCCGGCATTGGCGTTCCCGGCCAGCACCGTTG
>JAKBCC010000124.1 GCA_021808105.1 Planctomycetota bacterium | reverse complement strand
ACCTCGTAGTGAAGATTATCAATAATCGAAGGCGACCTGTCGGCGGAGCCACCGCGGTAATCGTGCAGGCGGGCCCGGTGCCATTTACTATTGCTAATGGCCGCTATCCATACCTCGACCGGGAGCGGTTGGTTTCCAACGCCAAGGGCTATGTGAGATTTCCGCCTCAAAGAGGCAAATTCCGACTATTGGTGCTCTCACGGCAAGGATATGCCGATCTAGGGGAAAATCAGCTTCCCAAATCGGGCGTCGTGCGCTTAATCCCCTGGGCAAAGATCATTGGCCATGTAGTGGTTGGCGGAACACCCGTGGCCGGATGGCCGGCAACTTCGGCTTGGCGAGATTATGTTGGCTCCGGTTTCAATTCCTCGAATCCGGAAATTTGGATGTCCTCCGATACCAAGAGCGATCACGCCGGAAACTTCGTCCTTACGCATATTCCGGAAGGCCGGGTAAGGGTAAGCATGTACAAAATGCCTCCGGGGCCGAACACTACGGGAATTCCTGGCAGCGAAATAAAGTGGCTTCATATTAAGCCCGGCCAAGTGGTGTATGTGTCGCTCTCAGCCCCGGCATCAAAATAAGGAATGTTTCCAAAAACAACTTCCTGATCTGTGCTGCGCTTGAAATCGCCACCATCGGCAGAGCCGGCGGCTATGTGAGGGATGGTAAGTCGGGTTTTGAGGAGGTTATAAGCGATGCAAGTTGGTGCCCAGCTTCACGCGATTTTTTCATCCGGCGGCTCGGCGATTGGGGCGGGCGGCGTGGCGGCCGGCGCAGCGGCGGAATCGGCGTCAAACCGGAGTTGGCGATCCGCGTCGGCCTTTTCCAGAGGAGTTTTGTCGTTGGGGTGCATGCGCCGCCAGATTTCATCGCGGTCTACCGACACTTCGCGCGGGGCCTGAATCGCCAGGCGAACGCTCCCGCGCGACCACTTCACCACTTTCACTTCGATTTTGCCGTCAATAATGATGCTCTGCCCTTCGCCACGGCTTAATGCCAGCATTGTCCACCCTTTCGACGCGATTTCTCTATACACCATCAACCACAGGAGGCAGGCATTACATCGCGGGTCCGGCCCATCCATGGCATTGCGGTTCCTTGCAACCGGGAAATTATAGCAATAGAAAGAGAAAATTGCCTGTGCCGTCAGATTACCGTCAGATTACCGCCGCGGAACATCCGCCACGCAATCGGACGTGGCGATATTTCCGGGCCACACGGTCGTGCAACTTCCCGTAGCCGCCGGCTGTGCCGGTTGTGGAACAGACCATAAAGGTACTTCGGACAGACTCCAGACTTGTCGGCACCAATGGCCGTGGTTTGCCTCTGATTCAGCATTATTTCGGCAATGCCCCGAAAAATTGCCACGCCCGCCACCGACCGGCTGTTGCCCATCATCTCATTTCCTCGGTCTGGCTTTTTTTGCAGTGGCGCAGATGGCGTCGAGTTTCAGGGTTATTTCCGGGTCGATGCGGTTCGGGGGAACGAATCGGGCAAGCTGATGGTAGTCCGCCTTCCGAAACGTCATTGGGAGGTTAAGTTTGCGAAAATAGGATTTGAACAATGGGTCCAGAAAATCGTCTGTCGCCTTGATGTCCACCGACCATGGGCTGGGCCGGTCCAGCGCTGCCAGTGCCTCAGTAGTTTCCTTAATCGCTTCGCGCATGGCTAATTGGCGCTTCGGTTCCTGGGAAACCGTAAAGAGGTCCGTCTCATCATTGCTGGACGCATAGGCCAGAAGCACTTCTTCAAAGCAGAGGTAATTTTCCAGATCACGTCGCGTCCACATCAACTCCGTAAGCCCCTTTTCGGTCTGAAGGCTCGTTTCAAGCCGATCAAAAATAGCAATCCCCGCGAGGTCGGGCTTGGCCTCGCGCAGCCCGAAAAATACGCTTCGGGCATTGTTGGGCAAATTGGTGGCAACGTAATGAACGAACGGACTCTGGAGGCAGGCAGCCGCGGGGTGTCCCATCTCTGCGGCAAACGTCTGTAGTATTGCCAGATCGGTGGCACCCTCAAGAAATAATATCCAACCCCTCTCCTCCGCTTGGAAATATAAATCCCAACCAATGTCGGTGAGAGATTTAATAACTTGGCTGCCACGATCATTCATGGTATGCGGACTGCCCACGAAGGCGATAACTTTGCCCCTGCCGGCCGCCTCATTAAGCACGACCTCAGAGTGACTGGCGGCAATGATCTGAGATCCCTGCTGATCCGCAACATCCGACAATACTTGGTAAATCTGCCGCTGCCGTAATATCTCCAGGTGGGCATCAGGTTCATCCAGCAACAGTATGGTTTGGGGATTGGCGTAAAGATGCGCCAGGAGAAGAAGCGTTTGCTGCAATCCTCTTCCGGAGCTGGACAAGTCGAGGCGCACTCCCTCCTGTTTATACTCCATGGTGATCTCACCGCGTTCGGCGACATAGACTGGCTCGAGCAATTGGATGCCGAAAAGGTTGCGCATCTGCTCCACCAGCGAATCCCAGGTATCAGATCCACTGCTGCCATCGAAGACTCGGCGGCAAAGATTGCGCAAAACCTCCGCAGTCCGTCCCTGTCCGATCAGAAAATCAATCTCGCCCGCCTGTTTCAGGTGTTCGCGATCCGCCAAGCCTGACATAGGGGGCAGATAGGCAACTTTGGTGGTTTCAGCCTGCGGCGGTATCTGGGAGAATTTCGCCTTGCTGACTGGGGATTCTTGATATTCCGGCAGGCGGCAGGGCCGGCACACGAAGGATTCCTCGTTGGAGTAATCAAATTCAAAACCACAAGACCAGGCGGCATCAGCCGTGATGCCCTCCACCGAAACTTCCACCCTGATATTGTTGGTTATCGTTTTCCCGTTCTCTTTTCGCACGTTGCGTGTGTGGAGTCCGTGCCACAGCAGATTGGCTACCGGGACGGGAACGGAAATAAGATCGCGACGATTGATGGCCACCCCGGGCCGCTTTTCCGGCGATGCTGTACCGCCCCGTCTGGCCAGCCAAGATCGCAGGCCCACGTCCCAAAGGGCAAGCGATTGCAGGGCCGTGGTCTTGCCGGAGTTGTTCGGGCCGATAAACACGACGGATTTACCAAGGTCAATCTCCATATTCTCAAAGCGTTTGAAATTTCGCAGTTTTAGTTTTGTCAGCATTTTTAACTCTGCGCAGATTTACCCTTGGCCACCGCGACGGCAATCATAATCGATTTTTCGGCGTTTGGCATTTCACCGTGCGGCCAGTGCGCCGGCGGTACACTTATTTCTTCGCTCCGCGGCAGCGTTGGGCATCGGAATTCAACAGATTTTCTTTAATCTGTGATAAGCAGCGATGGAGTATTCTTCTCTGCATTCCATGTGCACTACAGACGGATGCCGTTTACTGGCCTTTCCGAGCCTTCCTGCGTAGGATTGCACGCTTAGTGTACGTGGTTAACCGCAGGCACAGGAGACTTATTGATGACTCTCATGGAAAAAGACACGGCTCCGGCGTTTTCGCTTCCCAGCACCACCGGGAAGGATATTAGCTTAAAAGGACTGAAAGGGAAAAAGGTGGTGCTCTATTTTTATCCCAAGGATGATACTCCGGGCTGCACGACCGAAGCGTGCAATTTTCGAGACGGTATGGCGGAATTGGAACGGGCCGGGGCGGTCGTGCTGGGTGTAAGTCCGGACACCGTTGCCAGCCACGAGAAATTCCGGGAAAAATTCAGCCTGCCGTTTGCCCTGCTGGCCGATACGGATCACGCGGTGGCTGGAGCGTATGGGGTCTGGAAGGAAAAATCCATGTACGGCAAAAAATACATGGGCATTGAACGCACCACGTTTATCATCGACGGCAACGGCAAAATTGCGAAAATCTTTCCCAAGGTGAAGGTGCAGGACCATCACGCGGAAGTCCTTGCGGCATTGGCGGCACTGGGAACCTGACCAAGTAATCGCCGGGTTGCGATCGCGGCGCGCCGGGACGATTTTCGGCCTCGCGGGGGATCATCGCATCATACCGTGGTGATAACCCGGTGGTTGGCTCACGGCACTGGATCAACCACCGGATTGTCATCCGGTGCTCTACAAATTACTTCCCCGCAGGTGGGCCTGAAATGCCCTGCCTGCTTTGTTGTGCTTCCGGTGCAGGCAGGATGCCTGCGTTACAATCCGTCGCCTGTTTGTCATGTCCGGATATCACGCCCGCATATCCGGGGCCAGATCATAAATGCTCCGAACCTCAAGCTTCCGACGGAAATCAGCGGGTGCCATTGGCTCATCGAGCGTAATATGAATCACCGCAGTACGCCCTGGTCGGATGCCAAAAAAGTTATCTGAATAGGTGGCCGACGTATCTTTCACATTGGCAAAAGCCCAAAGAGCCGGAGCATTAGCGTCAATCCGCAGGTCATAATGCTGCCCGCTGCCGCTGATATGAACCGCCAATTGCGGCTTGTTAAATTTGAGGTCCAGGGGCCGTCCAAAGAACAGCGCATTGTCTGCTACCGTCCGACTGCCGACCCGCACTTCCGGCCAGATGATTAAATTCCTGGCCCCGTGGCTGCTGATTAAATCCATCAGGTCCAAGCTGTGCGCCAGGCGGCTGGTGCGGGCGGGAATGTGAACCGCCATTTCACCATGCTTCAGCACCGCACCGGTCATATCGGTTACAAACCAGCGCAGCTCACCGGAAACGTCCGTCTGCCGATCACTGGTAATATGCAGTTCCGCTTTGCCGGTTTTCGGATCGGGTATGCCGCTGACCAGAATCGGTGCGAAGAAATGCTTGCTTTGATATTGTATGGCCTTAAATCGGCGATAATAATCGGTCATGGACCAGGTTGGGCCGGGCCAGCAATCATTAAATTGCCAGATGGTGGCGGCCATGGATCGGGGCATATCGCGGCGCCAGTGTTCCACACCGTAACGGATTCCATACGCCTGATTGATTTGCGTAAGCCGCAGCGTATCGTCAAAATTTTCCGGCGCTTTGCCGAAATACATGTTGGTGTAGTGCATGATGATGCCGATGCCGTGGCCGCTGCCGTCCAGTTCATGGTAGCGCATCACCGGTGAATGAATACTCTTGCGATCCTCGGCGTCGGTGTAGGAATCCACCGTCATGGGGTCGGGGAATGATTGCATGCCGAATTCTGTGACAAACCCTTCTACCGTGCGGAACTGTTCAAACGGTGCCATGGCGTGCCACACCGCCCAGGTATGGATATCACCGCTGCCGGAGGCACCGCTACCGACTTCATAAAACGCGCCCGGCACAAGCCGATGTACGCTTCCGCCAATGACATCACGGAACAGGTGGTAATATCCCTTGAAATCCTGAATTTCATTGTTGCCGCTCCAAATCACAATGGAGGGGTGATTGCGGCAGCGCATGATCTGTTGATCCAGCTCCGCCTGCAAACCGGCCATCCATTTATGATCATTGACCGGATAGGTGTCATTGGCGAATTTAAACTCGAACTGCAGCATGATGCCCATTTCATCGCACAGATCAAACAGTTCATCCTGCTCATAATATCCGCCGCCCCAAAGCCGGATAAAATTAAAATTGCATTCAATGGCTTTTTTCATATACCAGCGGAGCGTATCGGACGTTACGCGGGTGGGGATGTTGTCGGCGGGGATCCAGTCCGCGCCTTTTACAAACACCGGTACACCGTTGACTTTGACGTGCATGGCCAAGCCATCTTTCGGCGACACAACATCAATTTTTCGCAGACCGATGCGGCGCGTCGCGGTATCAATGACCTTCGCGGCCGAGGCAGTTCCCGCCACCAATACATCCACCACGCTGCCGGCGGATTCGTGCAATTGTGATTCCACCACATACAGCGGGTGATCTCCCATACCGTTGGGCCACCAGAGTTTGGGTGAGGTGACGGTAACGTGACTTCGCGCCATGCCGCCGTTCACCGGGGCCGATGCAGTCGCCACCACCTGATTATCAAATAAAACGCGTGTGGAAACGTGGGCGTCGGAGTTGCCTCCGGAAACGCTGGTTTGAATATCCAGATGCACCGCGCCGGAAGCATCATGATCCTGCAAAATACCCAAATCGGTGATTCGCGCATCGTAGGCGAGAATTTCAATGCCTTGCCAGATACCCTGCGTCAGCACCGCCCGGCACCAGTCCCAGCCCCACATATACGGAGCTTTACGCACCCAGCAGCGGGCGTCACTTAAGTCAATGCCATAGTCGCTTTTGTAGGCGGCGCGGTTTTTTTCCACATAGGGCGTCAGCGTATCAAACCGGATCCGAATGGTGTTACTGCCCGCCTTGACGTGCTGCCGAACATCAAAACTCCAGCAGCGAAACATGTTGTCGGCATAACCGACTTCCTTGCCGTTGATCCAAACGGTGGCCAGCGTATCCAACCCGTGACATTTCAGTTCCACGCGCGGCTTGGCGAGCATTTCGGCGGGAATATCAAAGGAGCGTTCATAAATCCAGTTCTTTTCCGCCACCCACTGAACCTTACCATTGTCATCACGGTAATAGGGGTCGGGAATTTTCTTAGCGCGCATCAGATCGGTATAAGTGGCTCCCGGCACGATGGCGGGGATTTTTTCCGATTGACCCTCTTCGTGCATGGTCCAGGTGTCGCCGGCCAAATTTACCGCCATTGATGGTGCGGGCACTCCAGTTGAGGCGGTGGCAGCTTCCTGCCCGCCCGGCGTGCTGCATCCGCTTAATGCCAGTACTACGCCGGCTCCCGCCGCCGCCTGCATCATTTGACGCCGTGTCAGTTGTTTTACGTCCATCATGTTGTCTTCCATGTGCATACCCCTGTTTCAATACTACAATGATCGATGATCACTGATTAAAATCTAAGGACTTTCCTGTTTATTGATCATTGGTTATCGCTGCGTGCCAAGGCATCCTTGATAAGTTTACCAAACGCGCTTGGCTGATAGTGCCAATTCTTTATCAACACCGGGCCGGCCTCGGTGTGAAACGACCAGGCGCACCAACTGATATGATGCGCCGCCGCATACGCAATAACCTTTCTGCCAAACGCCAACTGTGAACCGGTGCCGCCAAATTCGTCAAAAATCACCGGCACACTTTTCGCCGCGAGTTCAAAGCTGTGTTTCCATCGCGGCTTCCATGGATATACGTGACAATCATACACAATATTTTTTCCCGCGATAGCGTACCCGTGAGTAATGCCAAAATCATCGTAAGCCCAGCTGGTACCACCGATGATAACAATATTGTTGGCACCCGCATTCCGCACCACATCATACAAGCGTTGCATGCCCACGGCACGATATGTCACCACCGTGGTTTTTGTTTCACCGGTGCATACGCCGCCATCCCGCCAGGTAATCCAGTTGATCCCATGCGGTTCGTTGTACAGATCATAAAATACATTGGGATAATCCATATAACGCCGGGCGGCCAATCTCCAGTAACGCACACAGGAATGATCCGGCATCCGGTGCTGCCCCAAGTCTCCAGAGCTGCGATCCATATCATTCCAATGCAAATCCAGCACCACATACACATGATGTCGGGCGGCGTATTGAATCAATTGATCCAGGATATGCCGATATACTCTTCCGCCGTGGCTTTGTCCCGGCATCTGCCCAAACCAGCGATTTACCGAGGTGGGAATACGGATTATCCGGCAATGCCACTGCGTGATAGCCGCACGCAGAGATCGGTGGACATGATCGCCGCGGTTGGTCCATTCCAGACTCGGCAGATCCACGCCGTGCAGCACCACCACTTTATCCTGCGCGTTCAACAACTTATTGCCCTGCGTGTGCAACGCCATATCACGGATGGGATATGGACACGCCAACGTGACAATATGCGGAACTTTTGATGGCAAAGCCGCCGATGCGCGTCCCCCCACCAACAACAACACGCCGATCATCAAGGTCATCACCAAGTGCGATACCATTCTGATTTTCGCGCGTGTCTTGCGTTTCATTGCTGTACTTTGAGTAAGTTGAGATTTGCCTGTCATTTTCCGCCCTCCGTCGCAATGGCCTCGTTCGCCAACTCGTGTTTCACCAGCGTACCGAGCTTCGTGGGTTGATATTGCCAATTGTTAATCAATGCCGGCCAGGGCGGTCCGACACCAAAATTTACGGCCGTCCAACTGATATTCCGTTTCTTCATCGCCCGCAACAAGAGATGTTTATAGGCAGCCCCTTTGCGTCCGCCGCCCCATTGCGCCACCAACACCGGCACCTTTTTGGCGGGCAATTCAAAATGCTGCCGCCATTGCCGCGCCCACTGCCTGATCGGAACATGGGAGGATACCCACGCATAAATATTCGTGCTGTACATAATATTTCGGCCACGCACCGCAAAGCCGTGAATGACACCAAAGAGATCCGCCCCGCCGCGGCATCCCGGTGCCACTACAATATTTTTTGCACCCGTAGCGCGTACAGTGTTATACAATTCCTGCATTCCCGCCGCCCGATACGCCACAATGCGCGTCGCGGATTCGTGCGTGCATACGCCCCCGTAAAGCCAGGTGTGCCAATCCACCCCGCTGGGCGAAGCAAACAAGCCGAAAAGCACATTGGGATAATTTTTATATCGGCCGGCCACCGCCCGCCAGAAGCGCACGGAGTTGCCATCCGGCATACGATGGCCGCCGAGATACTTTCCCCAGTAACCCATATCGGTCCATTGCAGCGTCAAATCAATATAAGCACCGTGCGCAGCACAATATTGCACCACGGAATCAACCGTATGCCGATAGGCCGCTCCACCATGCTGTGAATCCGGGAGTTTGCCAAACCAGGCATCCTGAGAAAGCGGCAACCCGATTAACCGACTTTTCCAGGTTTTCACTGCCGCCACGGTGGATTGCTTGATATGCGACCAATTGGGACTTCCCGGCTTAGCTGCCATGACCACACCGTGGAGGACAGCAATCTTACCGTTGGCGTAAAGCAACTGATCGCCGCGCGTATGCAGCGCGGTTGCCTTGGCAGCAGCAAAAGCGGGCAAAGTGCGGACCAACATGCGCTTTGCCGCTGGTGCGCCAGTCACCAGAGATGCCGTCAGAGCAAAATACAATAACATCAGGCTGGAAGCCCGGAATTCAGGGAGCCGCTTAGACCCCGCCCGGGCAGGGTTGGCACCAGGTTGGGCGGGCAAAAGCACGCCAGGTAACGCAGGCGTCCCGCCTGCTTTTGTTCTGTTTCCGATGCAGGCAAGATGCCTGCGGTACAAGGGGTTCCATCGCCAGATTTTCCCCATAAGAGGCGATTGGAGTCGATTTACTGATGCGGAGAACGGTTCATTAAACTGCAAGCAAACACTCCAAAAGCGAAGATTTGTTTTGACAAAACCGGCCGCCCTTTCTATTCGATCAGGCGGCCGGCTTCAGGAAGGTGGCTTAGGAATTACGTCACGGCTTTGCAAGGATATTTCATTTCGAGCTGCTGGGTGTTTTTGAGGTAGAACGAGCCGATGAATTGAAGGGTTCGTTGTTCCTCGTTTTCCATAACCCGCTAAAAGCCTGATTCCCCACGGGCCAGGGCGGCCCGTGGGGAAGTCAAGCGATTCTATTACTGGCCGCCCGGTGCGGTGGCTAAGAAATCTCCGGTTGGGAGATTGCTGACCGGCGGTTGGGCCGGGTTGCTTCCACCGGGAACGTCCGCAGTGTAGGAGAACGTTTCCACGTGGTCGTCGGCAAACACGCAGTTGACTTCATGCGTGGTGCCATAACCGTGGCGCCACCGCAGCCAATAAGCGTTTTCCCAATTACCTTGGGTCCGCATTGGCCCCATATCCGGGCCGGGATTGATACCTACGAGGTAACTTCCAGTGGGATTGGTGGTAGTTTTTTGGATCGGATCACCGAAGAACGGCAAGGCATTGCTCGATCCCGTCCAATAGGAGCTTATGCCGTTGTTCTGCAATGTGCCTCCAAAATCGGTGGGGTGGGTCAGGCCGTCATTATGGGCCGAGTGTTCCCCGTCCATGAACATGACAACTTGTGATCCGCGACCGCCAATATTAGAAAGCTTGTAGCCGGACGGCTCGCCAGGCCACCCCTGGCCGGGTGTCATGCGATACGCCGCAGGGAACAATTCTTCGTTGGCCTGGTAATCGAACATTCCTTGCACGGGCCAGTAACCCGCTGAATTCCACTGGTTGGCTGCCGGGCAGCGAAACACGGGGGCAAGTCCAGTGTCGCCAACTGGGGAGCCATTGTACGGAAGTGGCCATTGCCAACGATTGTATTCAGCAATAGGTGCCAACGGCTGGGATTGGATGTATGCCTGCAGCTGGGTAACCCAATCGGAAGTCATCCAAGTTGAGGACCCACCGATAATGGGACCGGGAATGCCGTTCTCAATCGTCGGCGTTGGGCCGGGGCTGTCGGGCAAGCCAACCCCCAGCGGCAGCACACCCACGTTTTCATTGGCATACATTTGGGCTACCAAGCCCAACTGGCGCAAGTTCGATGCGCAGGATACCGTTAATCCCGCAGCCTTGGCTCGCGCTAGCGCGGGCAGCAACAATGCGATCAGCAACGCGATGATGGATATAACCACCAGCAGCTCAATGAGCGTGAAGCCTTTCGCCTTCCGAGGATAATGTGTTGAAACTGGCATAACGTCTTCCCTTTCTAAAAAAAGACTATGGACACACTGGTGCATAAAATTCAACTCACAAAACTGAACTCTAACAAAGAACGGAAAAATTGTTTTATTTTCGGGCTTCCGACCCAGCCGTTCTTTTATTACTTAAACTATAGCCCAGGCAAAAATCCGTTACAA
>JAKBCC010000016.1 GCA_021808105.1 Planctomycetota bacterium | reverse complement strand
CACCCGTACCACGCCCGGGGAAATCACGCTGCTTAATGGAATTGATATTAATACCCTGGATGACAAACCTCTTGAGACGCTGCATCTCAATGAAGTTGGGCGATGCAGCATATCGGTAACCCAGCCGCTGGCTTTTGATGCGTATCGCCGCAATCGGGCGACGGGATCTTTTATTGTCATTGACCGTCAGAGCTTTAATACGGTTGGTTGCGGTATGATTCTGGAACGTGAACAGCCCAAAGCTGCCGTTGATCCCTGGGGCAGCACCGAAGCCCCGCGCAATCGCCCGCAAAGCCGTATTTCACCATTGCAGCGCCAGCAGCGACTAAGCCAAAAACCCGCCACGCTTCTGCTTACCGGATTAACCGGTTCTGGGAAGGCCACGATTGCCTATGCTCTGGAGGAGAAACTTTTTGAGCTGGGGAAAATCGCCACGGTTTTGCACGGGCAGGACCTGCGGCGCGGCATGACCAATGACCTTGGATTTTCCGCTGATGATCGCTCGGAAAATCTCCGCCGTGCCGCGGAAGTCGCGCGCATATTTAATGACAGTGGGCTGATCTGTATTTGCGCCATGCTGGCACCCCATGCCGCAGTGCGGGAAAAGGTCCGGAGACTTATTGGGGAAGGCCGATTTCTGGAAGTACATCTGTCGGCACCGCTGGAGGTGTGCAAGCAGCGTGATCAAAGCGGCATGTATAAGCTGGCCGAAGCCGGGCAGATTAAATCATTCCCCGGCGTCAGCGCCGCTTACGAAACGCCCAGCGCACCGGATCTTATTGTGCCCACCCACCAGTGGACCGTTGAGCAAAGCGTGGATGCCATTTTGAACCTGATGAAAAATAAAGGCCTGCTGACCGGTGACAGCGAGTGGGATATCTAGTCCTTAAACAAGCGAGAATTTTGGCGCGTTTTTCATCTTTATAATGTGCTGAACAGGTGCCCACCGCATCCGTCGGAGCGTGGTGCCTGCATCTGGTCGGGGGTCAATGTTGTGCTTGCTTTTCGGGGTGTCTCCCGGGGTTGGGCTAGGAGCCTGTCCGAGTAATCGCCGGGTTGCGACGGCGTGATTTTTGGCACCCGTCAAGCAGCGGCGACGATGGCGTACCTGACACGGATGGTACTCCGAGGAGCCGCGCCGCAGAGGGGGGCCAAAAAGCACACCGCCCCGCGGGGTGGGCCTGAAATGCCCCGTCTGCTTTGTTGTCGGATCTCGCAGACTCATTATCCAGAGTCGGCTCGATCCTCCGCCGCGCATACGGGACATTTCAGACCCATCGCAATCCCGGCCATTACTCGGACAGGCTCCTAGCGCGGCGGGATACTTGTGGGGTGCTCGCCACCACCGGCAAAGCCAGCGGCTATGTGAAGTTTCCCCCCACGGTTGCATGACCCGGAAATATTGCCACGCCCGCCCGCGTGTCGCCATTTTCACCCCATGGACATTACGCTCTGCGGCCAGCATAATCTGTGCTATGAAAAGTTCGCACACGACCAGAACGGGCGGTTCCTCGATAAAAAGAGTGTCAGGCACTGTTTCGCTCCCCCGGCCCAAGGCCAGTGTGCGAATCGTCGGCGGTAATACTCCTCGCCCCCGTACACCGCCCAGTACACCACACGGGCTGCGAATTGCGGCTATCGATATCGGCACCAACAGCTTGCACATGGTAATTGTGGAAGTCACAGAGACCATGGGCTTTAAGGTGTTAAGTTCGGAAAAGGAATTAACGCAACTGGGGAGAGAATCGCTGGTTCGCCATATTCTGCCAAGGCCCGCCATGAATCACACTCTGGGCGTATTGAGCCGATATATGCGCGTGGCGCAAAGCCTGGAGTGCGATCGCGTTCTGGCGTTCGCGACCAGTGCCGTGCGGGAAAGCGTCAATGGCGGCGATTTTGTCCTGATGGCCAAAACCCAACTGGGGCTGGATATCCGGGTGATCAGCAGTCAGGAGGAGGCGCGACTGATTTACCTGGCGGTCCGGCAGGCGGTGGGCATGGAAGAAGGACCGGCTCTGATTATTGATATCGGCGGTGGGTCGGCGGAATTAATTGTTGGGACTTCAGATAAGGCGTTGCTGCTGGAAAGCCGCAAGCTTGGTGCCAGTCGGCTTACGCAGCAGTTTATTGAACATGATCCACCGAATAAAACTGAACTTCGGGATCTGCATAAGCATATCCACCGCACCCTTAAGGGCCTGATCTCCCGCATTCGATCTTTGCATGCGACGAAATTTATCGGCACATCAGGAACCTTGGAAAATCTTGCCGCCATGTGCGTCGGGCAGCATAATCAGGAAGTGGCGCGGCACCGCGTGAACAGCGAAATGCGGTATGAAGATTTTGATATTATTTGCCGTCGGCTTATACGCTCCACGCTGAAGGATCGCCTGAAAATGCCGGGGCTGGATCCGGGCCGTGCGGGGCAGATCATTTCCGGGGCCGTGCTGGTCAATTATCTCTTTGAACAACTGGATATTCCGGTGATTGAAATATCCGACCGCGCCATGCGGGAAGGCATGATCATTGACTACATGCAAACCCACTGGCCCAAGGTGCGGCTATCTGTGGAAATTACCGAGCCGCGCCGCCGCAGCGTTATCGAGCTTGGCCGCCGGTGCAATTATGATGAACCTCATCATGGGCAGGTGGCAAAACTGGCGTTGAGTATTTTTGATCAGACCAGGCGGCTGCACCATCTGGATAACAGCGCGCGGGAATCATTAGAATATGCGGCCATGCTGCATGATATCGGCTGGCATATCGGTCATAGCGGACATCATAAGCACAGCTATTACCTGATCAAAAACGGAGATTTGGAAGGCTTTTCACCGGTCGAACTGGAAATAATCGGCAATGTGGCGCGGTACCATCGGCGGAGCATGCCCAAAAAAAGCCACGAGCCGTATATGTCGCTTACGCCGCCGGAACGGATCGTGGTCGATAAACTGGCAGCAATTTTGCGCGTAGCGGATGGCATGGATCGCGGGCACTATAAAAATGTTCATGCCGTACGCGTGGCGGTGCGCAATCGCAAAGCGATTTTCGCTTTGACCAGTCAGGCCGATTGTGAACTGGAACTCTGGGCCGCCCGGCACAAAGCCGATATGTTCGAAAAAGTATTCAACGTGAAAGTAGAACTCTCCGCCCGGCAGAAGAAGCCCCCGTCCTGATTCGTTCTTCTTCCTGCTCTGAAAATTCGCCAGACCTTCGCAACAGCGAAAAAACATGGCGATTTTTCATCCTGCGCGGGTGAGGCTTCGCATCATGGGAGACTAACTTCTAGTTTCTAACGGCGCGGTAGGCATTGGCGATTTTTCCGCGTATAATAGTAAGTCCTGTCCGAGTAATCGACGCTTTGCGACGGCGCGATTTTTGGCACCTGCCAAGGAGCGGCGATTACTTGGACAGGCTCGTAGGATTGTATTGGAAACGACGGGTGTATGCACCGGCTAAGTAGACATTCTCCAGCGATTACCGCCATTTCATGCCTCATGGCGATGGTTTGGATGCCCGCGGCGCAGGGTATTCATGCCGCCCAGGCACCGGAAACGGTTAGAGCGGTTACCTGGATTGGTCGGTTGCTGGCGATTCCGGCGGCCCCGTTTCATGCGTCAGCAAAACGGCGCGGGGCAGGTGCAACTGGCAATTCTGCAAACCGGCACTCTAATCGACTCCTACCGCACACACTAAATTTGTGGGCGGTGGCCAGCATTCATGTGCTTTATGCGTGGCAGCATGGTTGCCCGGCCAGGACAATCAAAACAGGCGTCAAACTTCCCAGTCTTTGTACTATTGTGTCCTTGTCAGCGGCTTACGCACCGCGTTCGCCGCACGTTGGCTTTCTGCGCGTGCTCGCCGCTCGCCCTCCGCCCTGCATCCTCTGATTCCCTGAGCAAAACATCCGTTATTTTTATCGGCAAATTCGGGCAGATATTGTCCCTGTCAGCATTATAAAGAGGGCCTTATGGTCACAGAGTTTCTCAATAAATCCATGACGAAAATTTTCGGATCCCGCAACGGCCGCCTCATTAAATCTTACCGCCAGCGGGTCACAGCAATTAACGGATTCGAACCGGCCATGCGGGTGCTCACCGATGCACAAATGCGGGCCAAGGCGGATGAATTACGCAAGCGCATGGCGGACGGCGAAGCCGATTTGGCCCTGTTGCCGGAAGCGTTTGCCCTGATGCGGGAATCCATGGATCGCAACATTGGGCTGCGCAATGCCTTCAACCCGGCGTATCCCTTTGATGCCGGCAAGCTTTCCCCGGAAGCGCAGGGGCAGTACCAGCAAATTAAGGCCAAATGCGTCGGGGAGCATGATTGGCGATTTGTGGAAATTCCCCCGGAACTTTATGAGGCCATCCGCGCCTGCGTCCCGGACGCCCGCCCCCCCTACCGCGCGCGGCCGTTTGACGTGCAGTTAATCGGCGGAATGGTTTTGTATGATGGAAAAATCGCGGAAATGGCCACCGGCGAAGGTAAAACTTTCGTGGCACCGCTGTCTTGTTTCCTCATGGGACTTTCCGGCAAGCATTGCCATGTTGTGACGGTCAATGATTATCTGGTACGCCGTGATGCGGCGTGGGTGGCACCGGCGTTTTACGCGCTGGGCATGTCCGTGGGATTTGTGCAATCTCACATGGACAATGAGCCGCGGCAAAAGGCGTATCAGTGCACCGTGACCTACGGCACCAACAGTGAATTCGGCTTTGATTATCTGCGCGATAACATGAAGCAATCACTGGCGGAACAGGTGCAGGGACCGCTGGATTTTGCCATTGTTGATGAAGTGGATAGCGTGCTGATTGATGAAGCCCGCACGCCACTGATTATCAGCGGCCCGGCGCATGATGATTCTCCGCGCTATCGGCAGGCCGATGAAGTGACGCGCAAACTGATGGCCGCTCAAAAGCCCTGGGACATCGCCAACGCCCGCGTTGAATCGCTTAAGCGGAAGATCAAAGGTTCCGAGGGTGATATGAAATTGGCGCGCGGCGATTCCGGAAAACTTTCCGCCCTTCAAACCTCCATCGCCGAAGCCCAGAAAGAACTGGAAATTGCCGAAGCTGATCTGGCCAAACAAATGCAGCTCTATGAAGTGGAACTGGACCGCAAAACCGCCCATTTAACCCATGAGGGTATTCGCAAGGCGCAGGAATTTGCAGGCGTCGGATCATTTTATGTCGGCGGCAACATGGATTGGCCGCACCTGCTGGAGCAGTCCTTGCGTGCCCATGTCGTCTATGAAATTGACAAAGACTACGTGGTGCAAAAAGGTGAAGTGATTATCGTCGATGAATCCACGGGCCGCCTGATGGTGGGCCGGCAATGGAGCGACGGCCTGCATCAGGCGGTGGAAGCCAAGGAACGCGTTACGGTAAAGCCCGAAACGCAGACCATGGCCACCATCACCCTGCAGAACTTCTTCAAACTGTACAAACGCATCGCCGGCATGACCGGCACAGCCATGACCGAATCCGAAGAATTCGGAAAAATATACACCCTTGAAGTGGTAACTATTCCCACCAATCGTCCCCTGACGCGGCAGGATTTTGAAGATCTCATTTTCATGAATGAAAACGCCAAATGGGCAGCGATTGTCGAACAGATCAAGGAAGCCACCGAACGCGGACAACCCGTACTGGTGGGCACCACCAGCGTGGAAAAATCCGAACGGCTTTCACATATTCTCACGCAGCAGCATGGAATCGAACACGAAGTTCTCAACGCGAAGAATCATGAACGGGAAGCGGAAATTATCGCCAAAGCCGGAACCCAGCAGGCCGGCAAGCTCAACCAGACCGTGGGGCGCGTGACCATTGCTACGAATATGGCGGGCCGCGGTACGGATATTTCTCTGGGTTCAGGCGTGCTGGAAGCAGGCGGATTATTTGTCCTGGGCACCGAACGTCATGAATCGCGCCGCATTGATAATCAGTTACGCGGGCGCTCCGGACGCCAGGGCGATCCGGGCATGTCACGGTTTTTTCTAAGCCTTGAAGATGAACTCATGCGGCTCTTTGCCGGCGATTTTATGCTCAAGGCCCTTCAGAGTCTGGGCATGAAAGAAGATGAAGCCATTGAACATGGCATGGTCTCCAAGGCCGTGGCCCGAGCACAGAAGAAGGTGGAGGAACGCAACTTCGGCATCCGGAAAAACCTGCTGGAATATGATGAAGTTCGTAATTATCAACGCAATTTCTTTTACACGTCCCGTCAGGCCATTCTGGAGGGGCGCAACCTGCAGGTAATTATTTTCGATACAATCGGCGACTCCGTACGCGATGCGGTGGGACATTATCTCGATAAAGATTATGTGGCGACATGCGTGGCCGAATGGGTCCGTCTGACGTTTAACACGGTTATTGATCCACAGGATTTGCGGGATACGGAACTCCCTGTGCTGGAAATGACCATTAAAGACAAAGCCCGGGAAGATGCCCGCAGTAACATTCACAGCGCTATCTCGGAATTCATGGATCCCGACGCGCAGAGCGAAGATTATGATTATGCCGGCATGTCCTCCTGGGCGATGAGTCAGTTCAAAGTTCAGATCAGTCAGACGCAATTAAAGACCATGCAGCGCGATGATATTATCGACACGCTGGTGGAAAAGGCACTGGATCTTATTGACCATAAGGATGTCGGCCCCCTGGCCAAATATCTGGTGAAGGGATATCCGCAGCAACAATTAGCGCAGTGGTCCAATGATAAATTTGACTTCACGATTCCCGTGGCGGATCTGACGGGAAAAACTCAGGATCAGGCGGTGGAATTAATTCTTAACAACGCCCGGCAGGCCTATCAGCAGCGGGAAATCAGTTACCCGGTGGATTATGCCCTGGAAGCGACGAGCGGTGCCGGCGGCGTCGAAAATGTTTACGCCTCGGAGCAGTTGGCGGTATGGGTAAAGGCCAAATTCGGAACGCCCATTTCCGGTGATGAAATCCGATCTCTGTCACTGGATAAATTGCGGCAACGGCTCATTGATATTTCGCGACAGGCCCATGAATCCATCGACCAGCAGATAAATGAGGCGGTAACCAAACTTCAGGAATCCCGCATGTTGGCCGCCTGGGTGTCAGACCGGTTTGTCACGCAGGCCTCAGCCGATGAATTTGACGGTGAACCGCCGGAGGAACGCCGCGAGCGCATCGCCGAGTTAGCCCATGCGTTTCTGCGCCGGGAACTCACCGAGTTGGAACGCACCGTGCTTTTACAAATTTATGATGTCACCTGGAAGGATCACCTTTACGCCATGGATCAACTGCGTGACACCATCGGCTTACGCGGTATTGCACAACGCGACCCGGTGATTGAATATAAGCGGGAAGGCTCGCGGTTGTTTGAAGAATTTCTGAAAAATCTGCGCGAAAAAGTCACGGATGTCATTTTCCGCATGAGAATCGCCAGCGCCGGTGATATGCGCAATGTGTATGAAGGCCAGGAAGAACTCTTCGACGCCAATGAATCTTATGGCGTTGCCGAAAGCGCCGCCGCCCGCGAACTGCAGGCACCCCCGGAGGAAACTTTAACCCCCGAGGCGGACGCTGATGATCAGGAACCCGCGTTTGATCCCATTGTCAACGCCGGACCGAAAGTCGGCCGCAATGATCCCTGCCCCTGCGGCAGTGGAAAGAAATATAAACACTGTTGCGGACGCACCGCCTGATACCGAAGGAACTTGTATGCCCATACCCATTGTCGCCATCGTCGGCCGCCCCAACGTCGGCAAATCCAGTTTGCTTAATATGCTATCGGGAAAGCGCATCTCCATCGTGGACCCTACCGCGGGCGTCACCCGCGACCGCGTATCCAATATTGTGGAAAGCGAGGGACGAAGTTTTGAACTTGTTGATACCGGCGGCTACGGCATAGAAGATCCGGATAATCTCACCGAGCAGATTCAGGATCAGATTCGTCGGGCCATTGAATCCGCAGCAGTGCTGCTGTTTGTTGTGGATGCTAAAAACGGCCCGGTGCCGTTAGATACCGCCGTGGCTCGCCTGATTCGCCCGTTTGCCAAACCGGTGATTCTGACCGTCAATAAAGTGGATGGGCCGAATCTGGCATCCAATGCCACTGAATTTTTCAATTTGGGCTTTGACGAAATGGTCATGATTTCCTGCCAGCATCGCCGGGGCGGGGATGAATTGCTGAAGGGCATTTTCCGGCATCTTGGCCGCAGCGCGAAAATAATACCGGCAGAATCTGAACTGAAACTGGCGGTGGTGGGAAAGCGTAATGCCGGCAAAAGCACCTTGATCAACACGCTGGCGGGCGGAGAACGCGTGATTGTTTCCGAGGTGCCCGGCACTACCCGTGACAGCATTGACGTTCGCATCGAAATTGAGGGCCGCACCATTACCGTTATCGACACCGCCGGCGTGCGGAAGCGTGCCCGCATGACCAACAACGATCTGGAGTTTTACAGTTTTCACCGCGCGCAGCGTTCCATCCGCCGGGCGGATGTCGTGCTGCTGTTAATTGATTCAACGGCTGATATCAGTGATGTGGACCAGAAACTCGCCGCATATGTGCAGGAGGAATTCCGCCCGGTGATTCTGGTCATTAACAAATGGGACCTTGTGGGTGAGCAGGCCACGGTGGAAAGTTACGGTGCCTATGCCGCCAAACGGTTCCCGCAATTGAAGCATGCACCCGTGGCGTGCATCAGCGCGAAAACCGACAGCGATCAATCGCAGATTGTGCGTCTGGCCTTTTCCCTCTTTGAGCAGGCCTCCACACGATTAACCACCGGGCAGTTAAATAAAGCGGTGGAAGATATTCTGCAATTGCGCGGCCCCAGCAGCCAGGAAGGCAAAATGGTAAAAGTTTATTATGCCACGCAAATTGATGTCCGCCCCCCCACCATCGTGCTTTTTGTCAATCATCCCCGCCTGATTACCGAGGAATACAAACGCTTTTTCGCTCATCAATTGCGGGAGCGCACCGTGCTGCATGAAGTTCCCATCCGGCTGTTGATCCGCGGCCATCGCGGGAATGAACGCAAAGAGGAATCGGCGTGACCTTCAGGGCCGCGGATGATGCTGCCGGTGAACATTCTTTAACCTATCCGCATCAACATGAGTATATATCTGGGTCGTACCAATATCGGAATGCCCCAGGAGTTCCTGTACGATGCGCAAATCAGCCCCGCCCGAGAGTAGATGCGTTGCAAAGGTGTGGCGGAGTTTGTGCGGGTGAATATGCTTCAAGCCCGCAGCGCGGGAAATGCGATCAAGTCGCTGCCACAGCACAATGCGATTAATCCCCCGACCGGAACGGGAGACAAAAACGTTCGGAACCCGGCTTTTCGACACCGCCAGAAGTTTAGGACGCAATTCGCGCATATATTTTTCCATGGCCGCACGGGCCGGTTTTCCCACCGGAATGATGCGTTCCTTCCGTCCCTTGCCGATCACACGAATAACGCCAAGTTCCGCATGAACATTTCGTTCCGTCAGATCAGCAAGTTCACTGGCCCGCAGGCCGCAGGCGTAAAACAATTCGATAATCGCCTGATCACGGAGGGCCAGCGGGTGGGCCGGATCCACCGCCTTCAGAAGTGCCTCAATTTGCGGACGGTTCATCACATCCGGCAGCTTGCGCCAGCCATGCGCCGTTTCCAGATGCTCGGTGGGGTTTTCCGGGATTTTCCCGCGCGCTACTGCAAAGCGATAAAACATTTTCAGCGATGCAGTATGCCGCAGCACGCTGCTGGTGCGCAAGTTGCGTTGCGACTGCATATGCTTAAGATATTCGCCGATTACTATGCGGTCCACGCGAACCATCGGTCGCGAACACTTCCGGTCACAAAATGCCGCAAACTGCATCAGGTCCGAGCGATAGGCCGCAAGCGTATTGTCCGCCAGACCCAGCTCAATTTCGATATACGTAAGAAATTCATTAATGACAGCCAAGTCTTCAGTGGTGGGGACCGGCGGCAAATTGCTGACGGGAGCGTCAGATTTTCGGCTTTGGCTCAAACTCAATGCGTCCATCCTTGGACCTCCGTTGGGATCGACTAGATCGGCACGATCGCGCCATCCGCGTCAGGCAATCAACCTGTCCCGATGTTCTATGCCCTACGCAGATTCTACCGCTCCAAAAGCGGTACGCCAAGCAGTTTCCCGAATTCCCAAAACATGATTCCAATCAGCGCCAGGTGATGGAGTCCGTTAGCTCAATGCGGCAGCGTTGAGTTGGGCGCGGAATTACAATTTGATGGCACGACGCGTTTCGGCCCGTCGCGATTGGTACGCGCCTGCCGAATTGCGGTGCGGATATTTTCCGTGACATTCCACCTCCAACCATGTTGTGTTATTGACACAATGTGGAAGGGGGCGCGTGGGACGAGGAGGGGTCTGGTCCCGCAATATCGGGCTTTTGCTTTGCGGCCTTACTGCTTGACAGGATTTCCGCGCTCACATAACCTAAATTTTTAAGCCTTGTTTAATAGGTAATATAGCGACCGGTTATTAAAGGAGATTTTCATGCTTGCCCTCCCGGCCACGCCGCCACTGGTCCATGTTGTCTCCGCTCCCGATATCGCCGCGACTGCACCTGCACCGGTCGCGCCGGGGACATCAGCGTCTCCCACGGGATCCGGTGCCTATTCCAACACATTCACCGGCGACTGGTTCGGTCTGCGCACCGGACTGGCGGATCACGGCATTAGTTTCAACGGCTACGGGGTCAATGACAATAGTTGGAATCTTCGCGGCGGAAAAAGCACCCACAATTTTGTCTCCCGCGCCCGTCTGACGTTGGGGATGAACCTGGACACGGACAAACTCTTCGGCTGGGCGGGTGGGATCCTGGTATCCAGCGTGCGTTTTCATTTTGGCCCGAACGGCAATGACATCCAATTGGGATCGCTGCAGGGATTTAGCTATATTGATGACAACCCGCCGACAACCCAATTATATGAATTGTATTTCAAGCAGACACTGCTGGGAGATAAACTGACCCTGCAGGCGGGACGGATGGACGCCAATAATATTTTTGATATTCCGGTGGACGCCACTGATTTCATCAATCCATCGGCACCCGATGCTCCGCTGACATTGCAAAACGCCCCACCCTCGCAGGCACCCGGCTTGGCGGCATTTGTCACGGCGATACCTGGAACCACCTTGATTCTCGGTGCATTTTTTAATGGTCGCGCGCACCCGACAGTTCTGGAAGCTGCGCTCAACACACTTGCGACTGTTGATGAACCCAACGGAACATCATTGAACATTGAACTGGATCACAACTACCAGCGAGCCGGCAGCCTGCCTGGTACGGCGGGAATTGGTGCTTATTGGCGCACCGGCCAATTGCCGACCCTCAATGGTGGCACACAATCCGGCACGGGCGGTGGCTGGGCTTTTATCGATCAAACATTATGGCAGACCGCGAAGGCGGATCATCGCGTGGCAGTCTGGGGAAACTTCACGGGTAATGACCCCCGCGTAAGCGAGATCGACTATTCCATTCAAGCGGGCTTGCTGGGGGCTGGAATCATTCCTGACCGGCCCGAAGATAAAATCGCGGTGGGTCTTGATTGGGCGCATACAAGTTCGCATGCGCAACTGCCAAAGCCTTATGAGATGGCGACCGAGTGCTTCTACGAATATTACCTTGGCCAGGGCGTGACGGTTCAACCTGACGCGCAGTACTTCACCAATACGGGCGGCGGGAGATATCCGGCCGCATTAATCGCGATGGTTCGAGTCAGCGTTAATTTTTGAGCGAGGTGTTATTGACATGGCGGAATTGTTTTGATAACCTAATTTTCTAGGTGATTAGTATGGCAAATAGCGACGGTCCCACTGAGCGTGAGCTGGAAATCCTCAAAATCCTCTGGAATATGCGTCAAGCCACCGTGCGGCGCGTCTACGAATATATGCGTCAGCGCGAAGACATCGCCCAGAACACGGTCCAGACCTTTCTCCGAATGATGGAGGAAAAAGGGCTGGTCTCCCACAAACTGCAGGGCAGGGCTTTTGTCTATCGTCCGCTCTACAGCCGGGGCAAAGTGCTGGCGCGGTTTCTCAACCGGATATTTGACGGTGCGGTAGACCAACTGGTGCTCAATGCCGTGGAAATTGCGGGACTTTCAATTGAGGAAATTGAAGACCTGGAAAAGAAATTGCGGGCCGCCCGAAGTTCGCGGCAGGCTGATTCCGGATTGGATCAACGGGCGCCTTTATGATTAGCTTTGACCTATGGCTTCTGGATAGCACCTTGATCGTCAGCATTGTGCTCGCGTCGGGCTTTGCAGCCATGCTGATGCTCCGGAATCCGGCGCGACAGCAGCGGGTCGGTGAACTAGCCGTGATCGGGGCTTTGGCCGCCATGATGCTCACAGCGCTACCGGGGCTTCCGCACGTATTCCTGCGATGGTTGCCGGCTGCCGATACCGCCAAGTCTTCCCTTACCGTGGAAACCTTTCATATCGGGCTGACACCACAGAAAAACACCGGCCGCCGCAGTAATATAATACCGATTCTCCGCCGACCGCAGTTGCAGAATAAAAGAGGCTCGTTTTGGCGAAGCTGCCTGCACTGGTGGCCGGAATATATCAGCAGAGCCTATTTTCTCGGCGTGGTATTGATGGCTGGAAGGTTGGTTCTGGGCTGGCAACTGTTACGGAAAGCGTCCGCGAAAGCGACGCCTTTTTCCGCGGATTTTCATATCGAATCACTTGCTTCCGCCGGCCCGCTGCGCAGAAATCTAAAATCCACGGTCGTAAGGATATCCGAAGAGATACAAACACCCATGGCCTTTGGCATGTTACATCCGGTAATTTTACTGCCCAAAAGTTTTTGCGGCGCGGATGTGACCATGGTTCGCATGGCCTTGACGCATGAACTGACGCATATTGTCCGTGGTGACACCATCTGGCGGGTGATCCTTGCCTTAGCCGCGGTGCCGCTGTTTTTTCACCCCCTGCTGTGGATTCTTTCCCGCCGCATCCGACTGAACCAGGAATTCTTAGCGGACCATTCAGCCGCAGCACTGGCCGAATCCCCCGCCACCTATATCACCGCCATGCTGCAACTGGCACGGGGAATAAAAAACCACCCCGATGCATTCTTTCCCGCCACGGCACTATTTGGCCGCCGATCCGACTTTTATTTGCGCATGAACCGTCTTCTGACGCAGGGTAATAGCACCACGGCGGACTGCTCGGGGAGGTGGTACGTTGGGGCCGTTGCAGGAACGATGCTGATACTTATGCCGGCCTCCATGATCACATTGGCGTCGCCGGCAAAGTCCTTATCCACCGCTAACGGTGCCCAGCCAGAGAGCGGCACGATTCATCAGGAGGCTCGCCAACTTGCGCGTAGCGGGTTGGCCTATTTGGGGCGACGACAAAACGCCAGCGGTGCGTGGCTGGGGCGCTATGGACCAGCAGTTACTGCGATGGTGGTGCGTGGATTTTTGGAGGCCGGCGTATCCGCGGGCAACATTCACGTTAAACGCGGCTTGCGGTTTATTGAAAGTAACCGCCGATCGGACGGGGGATTTTATAACAATGTCGAACCGGCGTACAACACCGCCATTGTCCTGCGTACGCTTTCCATGTTGCCGGAACCCCGGTATCAAAGACAGGCACGCCGGGGCTTGGCGTTTTTGCATCAACAACTGCGGACATCCGTCGCAGATCCCGGCTCTGATGCAGCTTGGTATATGCACCGCTCGCTTTTCCGGTCGCAGGTGCCCGGCAACCGGTTCGCGCAGTCGGAAAAAACGGTTTCGCATCAGATCACCTCAGGCTTATGGATATCCGGCAAGATGCTGGATCCGCGGGAACGCGGTGCTGATGCGGTATTAAGACAATACGGCTCAATCACCTACGCCCAACTCAAGAGCATGATTTACGCCGGTTTGCAGGCACGCGACCCGCGCGTGGTACATCTCTCTCATTGGATCTCCACCCACTATGCCTTGAATTACAATCCCGCAGAAAATGGTTCGCAGGGGTTATATTATTACTACGTGGTGTTCGCCAGGGTTTTGCGAGCCGCCGGCCGGGAACGCGTTATAGATGCGGATGGCGTAAGCCATAACTGGCGGCGCGATCTGGTAGTGGCCTTGGCCGGGCGTCGCCGCGCCAACGGCAGTTGGAAAAATGGCACCGGCAGCGCCTGGCTGGAGGGTAACCCGGTGATGGCGACAACCTACGCGGTTTTATCGCTGGATCAGGTGACGCGATAATTATTGAATACGAGCACCGCTTTTTTTAAGGAGTTTTACAATGCAAAACGGCAAACTTATGACGGCCTTCCTATGCACATTGTTTTTGGGCATTGCGTCTCCCATTTTCGCCGCTGCCAAGCCTTTTTATAAAACGGATGCGGTTTTGGGGAAAGGCTTGAAATATCTGATGGCGACGCAAGCCCCCAATGGCGGTTGGGTGACGCAGGTCGGCCCCGCCGTCACGGCGCTGGCGGTCAAGGCGATGGTAGGCGCGGGCATTCCGGCAAGCAATCCTGTGATCGTTAAGGCGATGAGGTTTATCGAAACCACCCGCGAACCGGATGGGGGCTTTTACGTTCATGACCTTCTGCAGAATTATAATACATCCATTGTCCTTTCCACATTGACGATTCTACCGCGTCAGAAATATGCCGCCCAGATTAAAGCCGCACAACATTACCTCATGTCTCTTCAGCATCGAGCCGGGCAAAGAAACGCCGCCGGAAAGTTAGTTACCCGCAACAGCAGTTGGTATGGAGGCACCGGCTATTATCAGGACCGGCCCGATCTTTCCAACACCTCTTTCTTCATTCAAGCGCTGCACGACAGCGGCGTACCCGCGAGCAACCCCGCGATGAAGGCGGCTCTGGTCTTCGTAACGCACTGTCAGGAAAACAGCGAAACCAACTCCATGGCCTGGGCCAAGGGCACGCATAACGGCGGTTTTATCTATACTCCCGTAAACGGCGGCGGCGGCGATATGGGAGACCACGACACGCTACGCGGGGCGTCGCACGCCAAGGGTACGCTGAACAGTCAGTGGACAGCCTACGGCAGCATGACCTATTCCGGCCTGAAGAGCATGGTATATTGCGGGTTAACGCCCAAGGACCCGCGCGTCATTGCCGCGGTCAAGTGGATACGCGCCAACTGGACATTGAATTCCAACCCCGGCACGGGCGGCAGCCGGATGGGGCTGTTTTATTATTACCTGATGTTCGCACGGGCACTTCACGCCCTGCATATTAAAACCATTACCGATGACAACGGCATTGTGCACAATTGGCGCTCGGAAATACGGAAAAAATTAAATTCTCTCCAGAATCCTAACGGCTCGTGGAAGAATAAATGGAGCCCGCGCTGGCTGGAGTTCAGCGCTCCGCTTGTGACATCCTACGCCTGTCTGGTTTTGGACACCGTGGATCGATAAGGCAGCCCCTTCACGATACAGATTTTGCAGCGGCCCCCCGCATCAGGAGTTTTCATGTCCATTTCACCACCACGCCTGGCAATCGTCGGCGTAGGCAATTGCGCCAGTTCGTTGATTCAGGGCCTGACCTGGTATCGCCGGAGCGAATCCACCATCGGCCTGATGCACCCGCAAATCGCCGGACTTTCCACAGGCGATATTACTTTGGCCTGTGCATTTGATGTGGATGAACGGAAAATCGGTAAGCCATTGGCTCAAGCCATTTTCGCCCCCCCGAACAACGCTCGGGTGTTCTGCGCCGATCCGGAGGATCACGGCGCACGCGTGTTTACCGGGCCAATCGGTGATGGAGTCGCCGATCATCTGCAGAGTTTTGATCCACAACATCGGGTCGCGGCCAGTTCTGATGCCGGCACCACAACACTGGCGGACGTGATTAACGTTTTGCAGGAAACCCGCGCCAATGTGTTGGTAAATTATTTGCCCGTAGGTTCACAAAAAGCCTCGGAACTTTATGCCCAAGCCTGTCTGGATACGGGTATTGCCATGGTGAACTGCATACCCGCATTTATCGCCAGCGACAGCACCTGGGCCGCGCGCTTTACCAAAGCCAACATTCCCTTAATCGGCGATGATATTAAATCCCAGTTTGGCGCCACCATCGTTCATAGGCAACTCATGGCCCTGGCGGAAAGCCGCGGATTTACCATTGATTCAAGTTATCAATTAAATGTTGGCGGCAATACCGATTTTCTTAATATGCTTGAACGCAGCCGCCTGGGCAGCAAAAAAATCAGCAAAACGCAAGCCGTTAACAGCCAACTTAAAACCGCACTGGATCAGGAACATATTCATATCGGCCCCTCGGATTACGTTCCATTTTTAGCTGATAACAAGGTCTGTTATATCCGGATGAATGTGCGCGGATTCGGCGGCCTGCCCATGGAACTGGACCTCAAGTTATCCGTTGATGATTCCCCCAACAGTGCCGGCATTGTGGTGGACGCGGTACGTTGCGCCGCGTTGGCCTTGCATCGGAAGGCCGGCGGTCCGTTAGAGGAAGTTTCCGCCGCGCTCATGAAGCACCCGCCCGTGCAACGGCCCGATGCCCTGGCAGCGGCGGAAATGGATCAATGGATTGACGGCAAAAAGTAATGCGGGATTGCGCGCATCCGGCGTCAATAAGGAACTTCACCGGCTGACCACCAGAACGGGATGATCCTGTTGTTCCGCCGCGTATGCTATGCACGCTTGGATGTCCTCCGCCTCGAGATATGGATAATCGGCCAAGATTTCAGCTTCGGGCACTCTGGCGGCCAGCAGATCCAGCACATCCTTAACGCGGATGCGCATTGCCCGAATGCAGGGCCGCCCGCCGCATTGTCTGGGGTTGAATGTGATTCTATCGCTAAGTTTCATGCCCATATTATATCGACCGGCTCGGTCTTTCACAAACCCGATTCCCCGATTCCCTAAGTTCGATTTCCGATTGACCCTGCATTGTAAGGGACGTTGCGTCTTTAACGCTCTTGCATATACTCTCGGACATGTTGGTGATACATCATGCAAACGAGTTTCCCCAGTCCGCAAAACCTTCAGTGTTGTGTGTGGGAAATTTTGATGGCGTGCATTTGGGGCACCAACGGATGCTTGCCGGGGCAAAAAGTCTCGCATGCAAATGGAACCTGAATTTTGTAATCATGACGTTTCATCCCCACCCCCTGCACATCCTGCGGCCCAACCTTCCCCGCCAGCCCCTTATGACCGTTGCGCAGCGTATGGAGATACTCCAGAGTTTTGAACCGGATGTCTTATGGGTGGTGCAAACCGATCAGCATTTCCTTGATATAACCGCCGACCAATTTATGCAGAAGATGATGGTTGATACCATTGGCGCAAAAGTTGTTGTCGAAGGACGGAATTTTACCTTTGGCAAGGGGGCACACGGCACAGTTAAGACATTGCAGGAAAAGGGGCCAAGCTTCGGCTGGGAGACGATCCTTGTGCCCACGCAGCAGGCGGTCTTGCAGGATTTATCGCAGGTGGATGTCAGCAGCAGTCTGATCCGCTGGCTGATCGGCCACGGCCGCGTCTCCGATGCCCATCGTTTAATGGGCCGCCCCTACACCCTGCGCGGAATAGTAGTGCACGGAGCCGGCCGGGGAGCGGCACTGGGCTATCCCACGTTGAATATCCAGTGTGAACAGTTGCTGCCCGCCGTGGGGGTTTATGCGGGCAACGCAGTCATTGCCGGGCGGACATACGCAGCCGCCATAAGCGTTGGAAGCAATCCCACGTTTAATGGGACAGCGGTAACCGTTGAAGCCTTTGTACTGGATTTTTCCGGTTCAATATATGATAAGCAGGTGGACCTGCAATTTACCCGTTGGCTGCGGGATCAATATAAATTTTCCGGCATTGAAGCGCTCAAGGCACAGATAAAGCGCGATATTGATCAGATACGCCGGCATACGCCGGATAGTGCCGCAAGCCCGATATCCGGCACGCGCGGAGACACCCGCCCTGCGGATAGGGGCAATGGGAACAATACCGCAGATCAGATGCCCCGTGGTGAAAGCAGCCGAAAGGAAAACGATGTCAGATAATGAACTGTCCCCCATTGCCCAAGCATTGCATGATGCCAAAAGTGTGGCGATTTTCACCCACGCTCGACCCGACCCCGATGCCATCGGCTCTCAGGTAGGTGCCGCCCTGATGCTTGCAGCGCTGGGAAAACAAGTTTATGTGATGTGTCTGCCGCCGATACCGCAACCACTGCAATTTCTTCTTAATATGCTGCCGGGATCCTGCATTGAATATACGCCTGAGAAAGCGGCCAACATTTCCGTAGACCGCATTCTGGTGGTGGATACCTCCGCCCGCCAGCAACTCGAGCCGGCCACAGCATTTCTTGAATCAAGCGCTTCCAAGGTGCTGATTCTCGACCATCATATTTCCGGCGATTTACGCCATGACCTCATTTACCGGGACACGTCTGCGGCCGCGTGCGTGGAGATTGTCGCAAAGCTCGGCGGAATACTGGGCGTTGCCTTCAGCAAGAACATGGCCACCGCTTTACTGGCAGGATTGGTCGGCGATACAGGGTGGTTCCGCTTTGATAGCGTAACACCGCGCACGCATGAAATAGCCGCCAAACTCCTGGACGCCGGGGCCTCGCCATCCGAGCTGTGGGGGCGGCTGATGCAAAGCGAAAGAAAATCCAAGCTGGTGCTGCTAAGCCACGCGGTCGGGCACATAAGCTTTTACGCACGAGATCGTATCGCCGCGATGGAACTATCCAATCAAGACATCGCCGAAGCCAACGCTGAAACATGGGAAACCGAGGGGCTTATTGATATTCCCATGATGGTTGAAAGCGTGGTGTGCTCGGTATTTTTAAGTGAAACTCCCGAGGGGAAAATCCGCGCCAGCCTGCGCAGCAAACACACGGTTGATGTGAACGCGGTGTGCCGAGAATTTGGCGGCGGCGGTCATGCCCGCGCCGCCGGCTGCCGCCTGCCTGGGCCGCTAAGTAGCGCGCGGGACGCGCTGGTTAAGGCCCTGGAACGGAAGCTTGGTTAGTACTTTTGACCACGGAGACCCCGCCGGTAGATATTTGCTTTGGAAACCGCAAATAGCGTGAAATGCTCAAAAGGGTTTTGGGGCCGAAGGATGGAACATGTCGCAGGTCCTGCATATTCTGAAATACCACCGGCGTCGCCCGGCTCCTATGCCGCTTGCGCCAGGCAAGGAGTTTTTCAGCACGGGCCGGGCCGATGCTCGGAATCCGAACCAACGAAGCCCAACTCGCTGTGTTGGGATCAATCCGGGTTTCCGTAACACGCGCAGCAAACCCAGGCGAATATTGATTATCCGCAACGCGCCGCGTAATGCTGTCGCCTATTGATATAAGCACGATGGCCGTCGCCACGGCTATAGAAAATAGTGCCGGCGGTGACTTTCCACCGAAGCCCGGTGCAGAGCTGCTGAAAAGGCCACTGTTATCATCCGGTATATGAGGCTCTGGACGAGTCGCAGGCGGTGTGCCGTCTGGAACGCCGCCCTGCTGCGAGGAACCTGAATTATTTGCTCTCGTCATGCACCGTCCCGCTATGGGATAAGTTATACAACCGCGTGTCCAAAATTTTACGCGGCCAAATTTTCACCTTAAGACAGGTGTTACGCGGTGGTACCGGGAACGCCTTTATTGGCCGCAACTGCTACCGGTGCCGATGCGGATTTCTGTGTCCCCTGCCGCACGGCCATCACGGCACGCCGCATGGCCAGCCACGTCTGCATGGCTGGTTTGGCGGTCAAATCCGCAGTAAGCAAACCGCCGCCGGGCACGGACCCGGTTTCCGAATCAACAACATCAGCCCATGTCATCGCCTCTACAAAGGGCTTGGAAAGCACAATGTTAGACAATGCCTCAAGCCATTTGCTTTGCAGGTGATCGTTCCAGGGCTTGCGCCATAAACCCGCGACGGCATTCTTCTCGCTTTGTACGCTCGGCACGCCCATGCGGCTTATGACCACCGGTTTGCCCAAAGCCGAAAAACGATCCAGCATCGCACTGATCTGAAATAAATCGCGCTGCCAGCCGCCGTCGCGCGGTGTGCCAAAACACAACTGCACGCCGAAAATATCAAACGGAATACCGCTTTGTACCGCCATTTCCGCATAAATCATCGGAGGAATGCTGCGCTGATTTTTGGCATAATACTCGCCCCACGGCTGCGTAATTTCGATCATCGTCTGGGCCGTAGGTATCAATTTTTTGACCAGCGTAATGGCCATGCGCGTCAGATCCATGAGTTGATCAAAGGTAAAGGAAAAATGCGAATTCACATGCAATCCGCTAAGGACATTCCAAAGAACAATGTTGGCACCGTAGCGCTGCACCACCCGTTCAATATGTTCATACAGCAAGCCGCGCACGGTTTCGTAATCATGCTCCCAGATATAAAGCCAATCAGGAATAGCCGCTTCGGAAAAATGCACCAGCGGGCCGGCCACGATGGGGAGTTTAGACTGCCGAAGGTATTCCACCCAATTGTCCATAGGGGCAGCGTTGAAGGTCTGCTCCTGAGGCTCCAGAAACTTCCACGTCATCGGGAGATAGACAAACTCGCCGGCGGCCACCACTTTCCGACGATACGCATCATCCGAACGCTCCGGTGCAGCGGCACAACCAAAAACATTTTTGGGAAAGGCCCGCGTGGCGATGCGGCGCTGTAACAGCAATTCCGCATGAACCAGTGCCGTCTGTTCGGAGGCAGGCACGGCTATAGTTAGACATTTATCCGCAGACTTGGCGGCTAAAGCCGGATTTTCCAGATTCTCCATGGCTTCGACAAGTAAATCACGGGCTTCATTAAATTTCTGATTGACCCCCTGCGCTTCAGGAATATCCAACAGCCCCCAATCTTCCCGCTTCTGCAAGAGCTTCATCATGCGATTGCGGGCCAGTTCAACATTCAGCACATAAGGCTGGCTGCGTTCGGGCAGGCGAACCGTCTCAAGCATCACGGAACCAAAACCGCGTACCTCCCACATCAACGCCAGCGCCGCCGGCCCGGCCGGGCGCTTACGACAGCGAATTTCACCATCCACATACGCCAATTCACCGCGGATTGGCACGCTATCGGAACCAACCAGGTAAGCCGAGCCTAAATCCAGCTCTGTCGGCGCTTGGCCATCGCGGAATACCTGAAAACGTAACATCAACTTCTCGCTTACCTAAACCGGCGTCTTCATTGTGTGCCGCCCAACCGGCACGCTTCTGCGGATAAACCGCATTCGCACGGTGTTTTATAGCCTAGAACTTGCAAAACAGTCAAACGTCTGGCTGGAAATGCCGCCCAATGCACTGCCCGCAACAGGCTAAAATTCCCCGCCGGCCCACCGTCAAAATTGTAGCCGTGAAAGCACTACCCTTGCGGCCGCCGCGGCTCATTGGCCTCAATTTCATGCAAATATGCCAAAGTCCGCTCCAATTGCCCCTTCAAGTGCCGCACCCGCAAAAGACTTTTCACACGCGTGAGCAACTCGAGTTTATTGACCGGCTTGGTGAGAAAATCATCGGTGCCGCTTTCCACGCCCCGCTCAATATCCCCTAATTCGTTCAACGCGGTAAGCATCAGGATAGGGATGTCGCGATAACGGGCATCGGATTTCAGCTTACGGCAAACTTCAAACCCGCTCATGCGCGGCATCATGACATCCAGAATAATTAAATCCGGCATGACCTGAGGAATTTTCGCCAAAGCGTCCACGCCATCCACCGCCACCTCCGTTGTGCAGTCCATGGATTCCAGATACGCCTGAATCAGCTCAACATTAGGCGGATTATCATCCACGACTAAAATGGTGCTGCGGGGCAAATGCGTATCATTGCTGCTGCGAACCGGTGCCGCCATATATAAGGCCTCCATGGTAAAGTGTCCCGCATAAAACGAGGACTGCAAAACCCGGCGGCATTATATAGCAACGGGTCAATTTATTCTTCTCGCGGAAGCGTCGATAGCGCGCGACGCCCTTCGAGCCGCGCAACCTTTCGCTGCTGGAAACTCGCCTTATTAAATCCAAATTTATGGGAACGAACTTTAGAACCACTGGTGCGCCGATGGGGCATGGTAACCTCCCAAAAAAAAGAGAAGTCGAAGTCACAACCTCTTCATAACATTTTTGATCGGCTAATACAAGCTTAATATTGAAAAAATATTTCCCCGCCTGCGGAGGGAACCGGCGAAGGAGCTAGAAGTGAGGAGTTAGAAGTTAGAAGGCTTTAGAAGCTGCCGCTTCTATTCCGCTTGACTGACAAGCCTGCTGATTTCTCCACCTACTGTGTTTACTGTTAAATACTGAATCTACTGATCAATACTGAACTAGGAGTCGAGCATCTGGCATCCCGCATTCCCTGGAAGCGCCGCGCTTCCAAAAACCCTCTAACTCCTAGCTCCTAACTCCTGCGTGCTCGTTGTCACTGTCCCCTATAACCTGTAACCTACGTCGCTACGCCGTCGCTATCGCTGATAAATCCAGATCCGCACAATGCCCGGCCTCCAATAGCTGCGCTCCAAGGCCCGCGATCATGGCGGCGTTGTCTGTACAATACGCCATGGGCGGCAAATATAGTGGAATTTTCGCCGTATCCGCCACGCGCTGTAAACAGTTCCGAATGGCCCCATTGGCCGAAACGCCCCCCCCGACAATCAAGGATCGGGGATTCACGGCGTCCATCGCCCGGCGCACTTTAATTTCCAACACCTCCGCCACCACGCGCTGAAATGCCGCCGCCGTGTCCGCCCGCTGCTGCGGTGTTATATCCGCGCTGGTGCGTTGCGCTCCACCCTGGCCGTTCACATGGTACAAAACCGCTGTTTTCAATCCGCTGAAGGAAAAATCCAACGATTGCTTCCCCAGAAGAGACAATGGGAATTTCACCGCATCCGCCCGACCGCTGCGGGCCAGATTCTCCACCAACGGACCGCCGGGGTATCCAAGTTGCAGTATCGCAGCAACTTTATCAAAGGCCTCCCCCACCGCATCATCTATGGTGGACCCCAGGCGATGCAGACAATGAAATGCCTGCACGTCATACAGCGTGGTATGCCCTCCGGAAATCACCAGCCCCAACGCCGGCAGCGGCGGCGATTCCGGCAGTACCCCCGCCTCTTGACCCACGCGTTCAGCCGGAACAAGACATCCCGCGTACAAATGTGCATGCACGTGATTCACACCCACCAGCGGCTTATCCCATGCAAACGCCAAAGCCTTGGCCGCCGACACGCCTACCAGCAGGCACCCTACAAGTCCCGGGCAATTAGCCACCGCAACGCCCGAGATATCTTTCCCGCTCACCCCGGCGACTTTCATAGCCTGTGCCATAATGTCATTGAGCCACTCAATGTGCGCCCGCGCCGCAATTTCCGGCACCACCCCGCCATATTTCTGATGCAGATCAATTTGCGTACCAATAACATTAGACCGCACGATGCGGCGATCTTCAACAACCGCGCATGCCGTTTCATCACATGTTGTTTCAATACCTAATACACAGGACATGCCAACTCCGTGCCAGAGCACCAGCGCGGGTTACCGCGATTCCGATGGAAAGTCCGCGGTGCGCGTTTTTGTCCCGGATGCCGGCTGTGTTGCAGGCATTGCAGCAGACGTCGCAGCCTCGGCATATTCTTGCACCAGTGCCGGAAGCAACGTCACGAATTCCGAGCGCGGCACCACCTGTTGCGCACCCGCCTCCATCGCCTGTTGCGCCAAATCCTGCTGAGCATGCGATAGATAGGCGACAATCTTACAGTCGGGCTTGGTATTTTTTGCCAGTGCTATCGCAGCCAGGGGGTTAATGCCCCCGCAATTCATATCCACAATCAGCAGGTCCGGAGGCGTTATATGGAGAAACTCACTCAACACGCTGTAAGAGCGCAGCACCCGAACCTGCCGTTGCTGCGCCCGCGCTTCGGCGACAATTTTGGTGGAGAATATCAAGTCTGTTACGATCGCCGCCAATGCCATAATATTAACTCTCCATGCCCGCTGCCGCTGCCGGCTTTTCCGGTGGGTTTAACACCTGCGCAGCCGTGGCTCGTGCGATGACTTCGTTTAACAACGATGGCAGATTTTCATAAATCACAGCATCCAAAACCGCATGATGACTCTGCCCCGCATCATTGGCATATTCAACGGTGACCAGCCCCGCACCGGGCCACCGTCGATTATCAATAACCTTCATCGCCGAATACGCCACCATACTTCCATTGGGCAGATGCAACCCCTGATCATCAGCCACAATGCGTTTGGACTTCACCCGCAGAAACCAGATCATCCCCCCCGCCGCCACCAGGCTGATCGCCAGAACAATCCATCGCTGGTTATGAATATCCGTTACGGTATGCCAACCCGTAATATTATTCATGTGCACCAGATGATCAAAGCGCAGGCGCTGGGCGTTGGTCGCGTGCTGCCAGCCGGGCCAGGAACGCGCAATGGCCTTGTCCTTGCCGGTTACCCGATGCGAAAGCAGCATCTGTTTTACCGCTTTGTCATCATGATTCGGCCAGCCGTACCAGCCATCCCAGGCAAACCATGCAGCAAAGATAATACACAGAAATGCCAGCACCAGCGGACGGCGACGTTCCCAGGGGGCAGGTTGGGCGATCATCTGCATTAAATAGAACTCCTGGCGTTGACAAAGCGATTATTGGAAAACCGCCCGATAGATAATTTTTCCCATCAGCGCCTGCCCCAGCGGATCCGGATGCACCCCATCATGGGCAAAATATTTATACATCGGTTCCGTCGCCCGCTTCATCATCAAGCCGTGCAGATGTACCACCGGAATGTGCATGGCCCGTGCGGCCCGTTTGATCGCCGGTATGACGCCATGAACCAGCACCTTTTCATTAATGCCCCACGGGTTTCCGATACCGAGTTTCTGATTTCGCACCACGGGCGGCGGCGTGCAGATATAGATTTTCGGATGCGCCTGAAGATGTTCAAAATGCCGGATCAATGATTCCGCATTCGCCGTAAACTGCGATCCGTATTTCTTCCAGTTTTTCGGCTTCGTGTCATTGGTGCCCAGCATAATAATGACGATGTTGGGATCAAATTTGGTGGCCGCCTTAAACTCCGGCGTCGTCCAGTACGGAAGGTTCCCCTTCTTCAGCAACGTAGCCCCGCTATGACCAAAATTATCCGATTTGTACTTTTTCCCCACCAACTTCTGCAACACCCCGGGCCACGCCCGCGCCAGCCGATCATGGGTAATAGTATATCCCCAGGTAATACTGTCACCCACACAGGCAATACGCACTCGAGCCGCGGTGGCACGTGGCGCATTGGCCGACAATACACAGCCAAAACACACCAGGGAGCACAGAAAAAAAATGTGGCGAAACTTACCGGATATCTGCATAAACCGCTCCTGTTATCATTGCAACCTCACGCCGACGGGTAAAAGCACCCGCCGCACCACCGCCGAAGTGCCTGAAATTAAGCCAAAGCCCGCGCTGCGTCAAATCGAACGCGCTCCCACGCCCTGCGCGGCAATACTCCACATCCCGAAAATCGATCCCCGAAACTCCACAAAGCCGCCTGCTCTGCCAGTGGTGGAACACACGATGAAAGACCCTCTGTCAGGCCCTTGGCGCAGCGGTAAAAAACGTCGTTATTTCCGCCTGATTTAGCGTTATGTCGGCGCTGGCCGGAAAAATTGCCACGTCGCAACAGCACCGACAGCCCCGAGAGCACTGCGGTGACAACCCGGTGGTTGGCTCGCGATACTGGATCAACCACCGGAATACCATCCGGTGCTCACCAAAGCGAACTGGGTCATAGAGCACCGTGGTGACAACCCGGTGGTTGGCTCGCGATATTGGATCAACCACCGGATTACCATCCGGTGCTCACCAGAGCGAACTGGGTCATAGAGCACCGTGGTGACAACCCGGTGGGTTGGCTGCCTCATCACGTAGCAACCGCCCCACCGGCACTTGCCGCGGCAGGTTCCACATGCTTCGGAACCCCGGTAAACCGTAACGATTCTCCGTCACGGTCAATTCTGACGATCGCCATCTGCTTATATTCGCCACGCAATATGGATTCCGACAATGGATCTTCCACAAATTGCTCAATAGCGCGGCGTAAGGGCCGGGCACCAAAGTCCGGGTTGTATCCCTTTTCAATCAGCAGATCATGGGCCGCCAGTGTGGTTTCCAGCTTAATCCCCTGCTCCACCAGTCGTTTCGTAACCTTCTGAATTTCAATATCAATAATGCGATACAGATCTTCTTTGCTCAACGGGCGGAAGATAATTGTATCATCCAGACGGTTGATAAACTCCGGTCGGAAGAATTTTTCAACTTCCCGCAGTAGACCGCGTTTCATCTGTTCAAAATTCTGATCCAGATCGCGCTTGCCGTAGCCGAAGCCCTGAATGCCGCCGCTCTTAATCAAATCAGCACCGATATTGCTGGTCATGATCAGCACGATATTCTTGAAGTCCACCTGCCGCCCCACATTGTCCGTCAGGCGGCCCTCTTCCATAATCTGCAACAGCATGTTGAAGACATCCGGATGGGCTTTTTCAATTTCATCCAGCAGCACCACCGCGTAAGGCCGCCGACGAATGCGCTCCGTAAGCTGACCGCCTTCTTCATATCCGACATAGCCCGGAGGTGCACCAATCAACCGGCTGACATTGTGTTTCTCCATATATTCAGACATATCGATCTGAATAAGTGAAGCCTCATTGCCGAACATGAACTCCGCAATCGCCTTGGACAACAGCGTTTTACCCACGCCCGACGGCCCAAGGAACAGGAAAGTTCCCATCGGACGATTCGGATCTTTCAAACCGGATCGAGCACGGCGTATCGACCGGGACACAGCTTTAATGGCATCATCCTGACTGATCACGCGCCGATGCAGCTCAGATTCCAATTCCAGCAGACGCGAAGCCTCCGCATTTTCAAGTCGCGTAAGGGGGACACCCGTCATCCGGCTGACCACTTCCGCGACGGTTTCTTCGTCCACCACGCCATCGACTTCCTTGGCCTGCTCACGCCATTTTTTCTGCTCCTCATCTTTTTTGCGGCGCAGCGCCTCCGCCTGATCCCGCAATTCCGCGGCCCGTTCGTAATCCGCATTTTTTACCGCCTCATCTTTTTCACCGGTCAGATGCTCAATCTGTTCTTCCACGTCCGTCAGATTCGGCGGCTTGGTCATGCTTTTCAGGCGAATCCGCGCACCGGCTTCATCAATAACGTCAATGGCTTTGTCCGGCAGGCAGCGGCCCGTTATATACCGTGTGGAAAGCTCAACGGCGGCCCGCAGCGCCTCATCGGTAATCTGCACGCGGTGATGGGCTTCATACTTATCCCGCAGACCGCGGAGAATTTCCAGAGCCTCTTCCTTGCTGGGCGGCTCAACCATTACCGTCTGGAAGCGCCGTTCCAGGGCACTGTCTTTTTCCACATATTTTCGGTATTCATCCAGCGTAGTGGCACCGATGCACTGAATTTCACCACGGGCCAGCGACGGCTTAAGCACATTACTGGCGTCAATTGCCCCCTCCGCACCGCCCGCCCCGACCAGCGTGTGCAATTCATCTATAAACAGCATCACGTTTTTGGCCCGTCGAACTTCGTTCATCACCGCTTTAATACGCTCTTCAAATTGCCCGCGGTATTTCGTGCCTGCCACCATCATGGCCAGGTCCAGCACCACAATGCGTTTGTCCACCAGAATTTCCGGAACATCATTACCGATAATTTTCTGGGCCAGGCCTTCAACAATTGCTGTTTTCCCCACGCCCGCTTCACCCAGCAAAACAGGATTGTTCTTGGTGCGGCGGCAAAGAATCTGGATGACCCTTTCAATTTCATTGTTACGCCCAATGACCGGATCCAGCGTCCCCTCCCGCGCCAGTTCCGTAAGATCCCGGCCAAACGAATCCAGCGCCGGTGTGCGGGATTTGGTTTTCCCGCCTTCCTTGCTTTCCGAGGACCCTTCGCTTTCCACGCCCGCCCCCAGCAGGTTCAATACTTCCTCGCGGACTTCTTCCAGTTTCAAGCCCAAATTCATCAGCACCTGCGCCGCAACGCCATCCCGTTCACGCAGCAGCCCCAGCAGCAGATGTTCCGTGCCCACATAATTGTGGCCCAGATTACGCGCCTCCTCAATGGCATACTCAATGACCTTTTTAGCGCGCGGCGTCTGCGGCAGTTTCCCCATCGTGACCATATCCGGTCCGCTCTTAACCAGTTTTTCAACTTCCAGGCGAACCTTGCGCAAATCTATATCCAGATTTTTCAATACCGTAGCCCCCACCCCGGACCCCTCCTTCACCAGTCCCAGTAAAATATGCTCCGTACCAATATATTCATGATTAAATCTCTGCGCCTCCTGATTGGCCAGAGCCATAACTTTTCGTGCGCGATCTGTAAAACGTTCGTACATAAATACTCCTAGGGGAGCCATCCGCACCATCGGCGGAATCTGCAACCGTGTGAATTCTACGGATAGCAGAGCACTATAATCAAGTACCCCAAGCGCAAAACCGTAAAAATCCGCAATTCACAACAACGATTATCGGCAATTCCCCCCCAAGACGTGAATCTGGGGGTGTGGCAATGTTTCCGGGCACCGCGCATCAACTCGACCGGCGAGCCGCCGGGTTTATCCCGGTGGGCTTCAGCATTCCTGTGAAAAGGCGGCTTTTTTACCCCGCCCGGGAAAATTGCCACGCCCGAATCTGGGACCCGAAACCGGGGAGTTAGTCTTTAGAAGCGCTGCCGCTTCTATTTTGCTTGGCAGGTAAACCGACTGATTCCTGCATAACGCTTTGGACCTTGCTGGAGAGGTTGAATCGCCTGAGATTGCTTTCACAGCCGTGTGGAGACTATTTTCATCCATGGAGGTCAAAGGGATGGTAGCGCTGTTTTCCTGACAACACGACCGCCCATCCGCACCGCCCGCTCTGGTCCGGCCATACGGTAACGGTGTAAGGTACGGTCGTATTGCTGTTTCCGGGTAAGCGGGCCAACAGGTGAATAGCGGTGCCTGATGGACTGGTGCCCCCCGGGATTAAGCGCGGTGAAAACTGCAGCATCAGGCATGTTACAGGCCCCCGCTGCCACCGGGTTAAAGCGGCCGGCTGGCCGGCAACGGTTACGGCCGCGAAGCCTGTGAGCTTGAAACCGCCGTAATTATAAAGCTCCACCGGGAATGGCATGGCGGGCAAGGCCTTCTGGAATGATGCCGTCGTGACTTGCCCCGGCGCTAACATGGGTTTGTTAAGATACAGCCCCAGGCTTTGCCATGCCAGAGATTTCAGCAGATTTCGTCGCTGGACGTGTATCCAGAATCTTACACCAGCCAAAGCGGCTAACAGCAAAGCGGCAGCGACCGCCCAGGGTACCAGGCGGCGAATCATGAACTGGACGTTTCCGGATTTATCATCGGGAATTTTCAGCAAGCGTTCAGCCAGATCGTCCGATGGTTCAGGCTGTGCCGCGGCTAATGCCAAGCGTAATTTTTCCTGTTCCGCCAGCGCGGCGAAGTAATATTCGCGGACATCCTCCGGGGCTGCCGCTACCAGGCGGCTTAGTTCGCGGCGATGCGGATCCTCCGGTGGAAGAACGCAGTAATGATCAATGATGGTGCGAAGCTCATGGGAATTCATGATCCGACTCCTGTATTTCCGGCGTTCCTTGTCGCTGCGCCCTGACCGGCATGAAGCGGATTGGCATCAATGGATGCCCGCAGCGATTGCTTGGCGCGAAAAATTCGCGACAGCAGCGTGCCCAGAGGAATATTCAATTCCCGTGCAGCCGCTGCACAGCTCAGCCCTTCTGAATACACCATAAGAAATGGCCGCTTGAAACGTATATCAAGTCGGTCCAACCCCACCTGCAGGACTTCACGATTGGCCATATCGGTGGATGTACACATTTTGTCGGCCAATTCGGCGGCGTCTTCCAGCGGGACGGTCCGTGCAACACGTCGCTTGTTTAAGGTGCGAAAATGCCGCCGTCGTAAAATCTGAAATAGCCAGCCTCGCAGAGCATTCTCATCCCGCAGTGTGTGGATGGAACGCCACGCGTGCAAGAAGGTTTCCTGAACTAAATCTTCCGCTCCGCCATCCCGTCCGGAAAGCCGAACTGCATAATGAAACAGCTCTTGCGAATGCTCTTTGACGGCGCGTTCGTAAAGTGTGCGGCTAAGGGCGGCATCAGTCATACAGCCATCTTCATCCATCTATTGGACCGGCGGAATTGCCGATTCTGTTATATCCGACGTATTGACTAAGCGCACGCCGATATATTCTTCGCTGCTACCATTCGCCGACGGCGTAAGATCAGTAATCCCGCCCCACCCAAGGCCCCCAACAACAGGGCTGGGCTTGGCTCCGGCACCGGCTGCACTTGAAACTGTTCGCCTGTGTCACTAAACGGCGCACCAGCATACACAAATGCTGTGAGCACGGATGGATGACTTCCGTTGAATGAATAAATGGAATTTCCGAATACGGAAGCCGGCGCATCGGGTGTGGTAAATGAGAAACCCGAGAGCGTCTTTCCGGCATCCAGATAGCCCGCGGAGCTGGTGGCTTGCCACTCAATCGAAGCCCCTTTCTCTCCAAATGCTCCTCCAACTGACTGTGAGTCCGGCCCGTCTTCCCAGCCGGTGGGGGCAGAAACGATTGTGGGATTGCTGGCCAGGTAACTCTGGCCGGGAATCCAGGAGAACCAGAATGTACCGATGGTGCTGCCTGCAGTGCCCGTGTTGGTCAGCGATAAATCATAGGTATAAGAACCGGCACTATGGGAACCCAAAGTGATTGTCGCACTGGCGGTTTCGGCGGCGTAGATGTTTGCCGGTCCAACAAACGTCACCGTAGCCGCCATGGCAACGCCAGCCGATAAGATTGATTTTTCCAATGTACTGAACATAGAAGACCTTTCTACTTATAGACCACGACCTGGCCGCAATCAGACAAAATTGCGTTTCTTATCCTTATAGTGTACGTCATCGCCTTATTTATTCCCGCCGAATATAAATTTTTTACAGCAACGCGGACACGGCAGTGCCGCTTGCGTTAAACGCCCCTGCTGGGGGAAGCCGGCGTAACCGACCGCCGCAATGGGTCGCATGGGTCGCGATGGGTCGGTAGATTTTTTTCGATTTCGGCGTTAATATGTTCTTCCATCCGCGGGCGTGGCGGAATTGGCAGACGCGCTAGATTCAGGTTCTAGTGTTCAAAAGACGTGGAGGTTCGACTCCTCTCGCCCGCATAACCCAATAATTATTGATAGGAAAATACACCCCCCTGAGGGGAATTTTTTGAACCCGCCTCCAGTAACCCTTCTGGGCATCTTACCGTTTTGACTGCGCGGCCGACTTTGCATAAAAAGAGGTGTCAGGTACGGACGGCACGTCAGGCGTAAATGCCGTTCCTACCTGACACCTTTTCCGCCCGAAATGCCGGCAAGATCCCTGCGTTACAGATCAATGCCTGGTGCTCTGTAACCCGTAACCTCATCGCTGGCGCCATAAATCCAGCATCAGGCAGGCGAACAGGCGGTGGGTATGATCGCGGTGGGATTGCTGATGTTCTTGAAGTAATGTTTGCAGAAACTTCTGGCTTTGTGCGGACTGGAAAAAGGAGGTTTTGGAAATTAACAGGTCGTGCAGGGGAGCGCGTAACTGTTGGCGGAACCATTGGCCGATGGGTAAACCAAAACCCTGTTTGGAGCGGTGGGTTATGGCGGGTGGGAGCAGATCGGCGAAACTGCTTTTGAGTGCCAGCTTTCCGCTGCGGTAACTCAGCAGTTCTGCCGTGGGTATGGCGGCGGCGGATGCTATCACGTGGTGATCCAACAATGGACTGCGAACTTCCAGGGCGTTGGCCATGGAGGCGCTATCCACCTTCCATAGGACATCGCCCGGTAAATAATGCCGCTGGTCAAGCTGCATGGCTAAGCGAACGGCATCGGACGATTTATCTGCAGGGGCTGGCCACGCTAACAATAGATCATCATCCGAAAGCTCCGGCAGCAGCGCGTGCAAATCTGCCGGCGAAAATAGTCTGGTTAATGCGGCATACCGCAAAGGCCAGGAGGGTTGCCGGGTTGCGGCATGAAATCTGCGCATGCGCGGATGCGGATTTACCAATATGCCGGCAGCCGCGAGAAGACGTGATAAACGGGGTGCGTCGGTGATGAGCTGTAAGGCACGATACCGATCATACCCGCCAAAGATCTCATCTCCGCCATCACCGCTGATGGCACAGGGGGCCACCATGCGGGCGCAATTTGCCAGATAATATGTGGGTAAAATAGAGGAATCGGCAAAGGGCTGGCCAAGGGTATAACGCATCAGCCATTGCAGAGTCTCCATGGCATCGGCACCGGCGTTGACCTGAAAGGTGTGATGCTGCGAGCCGATATGGCGGGCGGCGATTTGGGCAAAAGAGGTTTCATCAAAGGCCGCCTCGGCAAAGCCGATGCTGATGGTATTAATGCGGTCTAAGCCAATCTTGGCGGCGTGGCGCTGCATAAGTCCGGCGATAATCGTGGAATCAATTCCGCCGGAAAGAAAACACGCCATAGGAACATCGGCGTGCATCTGGGAAGCAACCGCCGCACTGATAACTGATGAAATATTCGCATCGCCCGGGTCCGGCGCGTGCGGGGCCGGCAGAACAGGCTGCCAATAATATTGCCGGTGGAGTTGCCCCTGACGGGCAGTCAAACATTCGCCGGGCGATAATTGAAAAATGTTTTCATAAATTGTAAATGGCGGCGGCAGGTAGCCATGGGCCAGATACCCCGCTACGGACCGCGTTGACACCACGGCCTTGGCACCAAGCGCCAGCAGTGCGGGAATGGTGCTGGCGAAATAAAGTACATTGTCCGCGGATTGATAAAACAGCGGCTTTTGCCCCATGCGATCGCGTGCTAAAAACAGCGTGCGGCTGCGGGTGTCCCAAACGGCGAAGGCGAACATTCCGGTCAATTTTTCCGGCATGGCTGAATTCCATTGTTCCCAGCCATGCACGAGCACTTCGGTATCGCTGTGATCACTGGCAAAGGCGTGCCCCAATTGTTTTAATTGCGACCGCAAATCGCGGTGATTGTATATTTCGCCGTTAAAAACCACCTGCACGCTCTGATCTTCATTGCCCATGGGTTGTTGCCCGCCGGCGAGGTCAACAATGCTTAAGCGGCGGTGTAATAAAACGCAGGTGGGGTTGTGGGGATCGCGCCAGCGTCCGGCACCATCCGGGCCGCGATGGGCGAGAAGTTGGTCAACTGTGTTCAGTGTGTCGTCAGAAATCGCGGGCTTATCGGCGGGAGAATTCCATTGAATAATTCCGGCAAAACCACACATGGCCAGAACTCACTGTGTCAAAGGTTCAAGAACACCATTGCGGCAGTTAAGAGTGATGGTGCGCTGGGCGGTCAGACATTCCAGCAACGCTTTGCCAAGGCATTCATGCCGCCATCCGCCGGCAAGTTTGTGGTTGGTCAGCGGTTTGCCCCCACGCAGGAGATGCGCGAATTCCAGCACGTCGGTCTGAGAAGCGACCAGAGCGGTACTGACATGGTTGGCAATGCAAATGGTTTGCGCCAGTGCCCAGGCGGTTTCGCCAAACACGCGCGCATCCGGAGATTCGTCAACTTCATCGGCAGCGGGTGGAAAGGCGGATTCGGGTTGCTTTTTCAGGCGTGCAATAAGCGACACAATAAATTCCGCATAAGAGGCCAATTCCCGTGACGGGAACTCTTTAATGTTGTTAAGGCTCGAGGCCCTGGCGGGCAATTGTTTGGCGATGTCCCGTAGGACGTTATCCGGCAGCATGGTGCGGGCGGGTAAATCATGTTCAAAGGCCAGTTGTTCGCGCCAGGCACAAAGTTCACGCAACGCCGCCAACTGCAGCGGATTCATACTGCGGGGGGCTTTAAGTTTCAGATACGCCAATTGCGGATCATTGGGCCGCACCGCGGCATCGCAACGTTCATCACACGCCTCTATGGCCCACGGGTGGCGATTGTGGGAAGTCAGGCGTTGTGAAAGGGCAGCGTAAATTGCGGAGAGATATTTGACATCATCAATGGCATATTCATGCTGGGCCTGGGTCAGGGGACGGCGGTCCCAGGCGCTGTAGGTGTGAGCCTTGGCCAATGTTACGCCGCAGAAATACTCCACCAGCCGGGCATAAGAAAGCGGATAGCCCAAGCCGACCAACCCGGCAAGCACCTGGGTATCCACGACGTTTGCAGGCCGGGAGCCGCTGCGTTGAGCAAGAATGGCGAGATCCTGTTCACCGGCGTGACATATTTTTAAGATCGCCGGATCAGAAAGCAGAGCCAGTAAAGGGGTAAGATCATCCAGGGCCATGGGATCAACAAGATGCACCTGTTCACCGATGGAAATCTGGATCAGACAAAGAATGGGCGTATAGGATGTTTCGCCGATAAACTCGGTATCAATACCGAAAGCTGCGGCGGCTTTCAGTTGATCACATAACGCCAGAAGCTCAGCTTGGCTGGCAAGCAGCATGGCGTGGGGCGGTTCATGTTTGGCTGATTTCACACTGTGCATATCGCGTATTCTGCGGGGGAATGCGATTTCGGGCAAGTCTGACGGCGGTCTGGGGGCAAATCGAACGACAGGCAGAGTGTTTGGCCATGCAGAAGGTGGGGTTGTGGAGCAGCGGGGGCAAGTCGCATTCTGGACATACTGGTAGTATTATTTGAGTATCAGTGGGGATACGGGTCAGGAGGGTTTGGAAGCGCTTCGCTTTTGGAGAGTGCGAGAAGCGAGATACCGAATGCCACGCGACAGGCTCGTGTCATGATGAAAGTATAAAATTGGGATGGTTTATGGCGTACAGATTTGCCAAGGGAATCATGGAACAGGCAAATGATGGAATATGGCCTGGGACTAAATTATTATTTCTATGGTGAGAACGCCCGCATCCAAACCGCGATTATCTACATTCCTGATGCCGCAGCACTTTCAAGCAGCAGCATGAACATCGTCAGCAATGCGCAGAACCTTGTATCATTTGTGCAATTCCAGCTTAAGTTTTAACCTCCGGCCACGGCACGTTGATATAACGGGGGCCGGGGGCTTTGCGGGACATGATAGCCAATGCGACGATGGCGGCCAGATAGGGCAGCATCTGAAAAAATTGGAAGGGCACATGGGTCAGGGCGTGGAGGGCGGTATTTTGCGAGGTGTAACGCGCGGTTTGCAGGGTCTGTTGCAGGCTGTTAATTAATCCGAAAAACAGGCATCCACCGATGATGCCCGGCAATTTCCAGCGACCAAAAATCACCAGCGCTAAAACCACAAACCCCTGGCCACCGGTCATATTGGTTGCGAAGGCATGGGTTTGCATAATGCTTAAATATGCCCCGGCAGCACCTGAGCACGCCCCCGCGAAAAGCAAACACAGGGACCGCCCCATTCGCACCCGGACGCCCGCCGCGTGACATGCCTCCGGGGCGTCACCTAATGCACCGATAATTAACCCCAGTCGCGTATGACGCAGCACCCACCAAACCACAACACATAGACATAGTGTGATGTAACATAGCGCATACTGGTCAAAGAACACCGGTCCCAGAAATGCGATCTGATGCAACAGAGGAATCGGCACGCGCGAAAAGCCGCTGCCGTGCGGCAACGCCGTGGAAAAGCCGAGATTTTCCCGCCAGTTCTGGTACATCATCCAGACCATGCCGCTTAGGCCCACGCCCAGCAGGTCCATAGCCGTGCCGGCGACAATCTGATCCGCCCTGCCCCACACGCAGGCCGCCGCGAATATCATTGCCATGACCATTCCCGCCGCTATAGCCGCCAACAATCCGACCGTGCCATGATTACTGACCCCCGTGACGGTGTAGGCGGCGATGCAGCCCATGAGCATGGTGCCTTCAATGCCAATATTAATAACACCGGACAATTCCCCGACGAGTTCACCGACACCGGCGAGAATCATAGGCGTGGCCGCAGTCAGGGCCTGGCGAGATAAAAACGTGATCATATTGTGCGATGCGGTCATGGCGCGGACTCCTGCGCTGGAGCCGTTACGCGGCGGTCTGCACGGCGCGATTTTCGCAGGGATAATCCGGCCAGCACCAGCATGACCAGGATTATTAGCGCCTTGATAACATTGGCCATATTATGCGGCAGCGCCAAAGAGCTTTCCTCCACGCGATAGGCGCCAGTATCCAGAAAGCCAAAAAATAGAGATGAGATAATAATTCCCAGCGGGTTCAAGCGGCCCAACAGCGCAACGGCAATCCCGGCGTAGCCATAATTTCCCATGTGGGCGGTCATAAAATGCACCTGCCCCAGAAGTTGAATGGCCCCGCCCAGGCCCGCGCAAGCTCCGCTGATGAACATGATTTGAAATTGTCGCGCCGTTACGGGCATTTTCATAGCTCGCGCCGTACCCGGATTTAGCCCAACGACCCGTGCCTCAAACCCGAAGATGGACCGTTGTTGAACTACCCACAGCAGCACCGCAAGCACCAGAGCGAGAATAATTCCAATGTGAAAATCGGTATAGGGGACAAACAGGGGCAGCCAATATTTACCGGCAATTTCCGGGCTTTGGGCCGCTGCGGTTCCCAAGGCCTGCAACGGCCCCTGCAAAGCCGCCTGAGCCAGATACAGGGCCACAAAATTGAGGAGAATGGTAGATAGCACCACGGGTACGGATCTGTAACGCTCAAGGTATTGAGCGACAAGTCCCCAAAGGCCCCCCGCCACCGCCCCGCCGAGCAAGGCGGTTGGAATCACCAGCGCCGGCTGATGAAAAATCATCATGCGCGTGGTTAAAGCGACAGCGGTCAAAGCGCCAAGCAGAAATTGGCCTTGTGCACCAATATTTAATACGCCGGCACGAAATGCAACTCCCGCCGCCAGCCCCGTCAACAGCAACGGGCAGGCATCGGCACAGGAACTGCTTAGGGCGTACCAACTTCCCGCTGCGCCGCGGAGCCATAAATCCGCAAGGCGTATAGGCGGATACCCCAACAGCGCTGCCGCACCAATCGCCAGAGCCAATACCACGCCACACACCAGTGCGGCCAGGGCTACCGCGATTGCAGCGCTCCAGATGTTGCCGAAAAATCGCTTGAACATCAGGCCCCCCCGAGCATCAGGCGTCCGATTTCCACCGGGGTTGCTTGCGGCCAAGCGGTTGCGGTTAATGCTCCGCTGTTGATAACAGCCACGCGATCACTGATGGAAAGCAATTCATCCAGATCACCATGAATCAGGATTATGCCCGCGCCCCGCGCGCGAGCTTCCAATAATTGCCGCAGCACAAACGCCGTTGCACTGATATCCAGTCCGCGCGTGGGATTGACCGCCAGAATTAATTCCGGCTGTTGCGATAATTCTCTGGCCAGAACAATTTTCTGTTGATTGCCGCCGGAAAGCGTCGCCGCGGCATCCTCTATGCGGCGGCAGCGAATATCGTACTGCCGCACCAGATCAGTGGAATGTTTTCGCCAGGTGCCATAGCGGCAAAAGCCCCAGCGGGCAAACGGACTCTGCCGATACTGACGCAGCAGCAAATTGGAAGTAACAGCCAGCGGAAGTACCAGTGCTTCTTTGTGCCGATCTTCCGGGATATAGCCAACGCGGATCGGTACGCTGGCATTCCCGCCACTGCGACGCACAATTCGCCCGGCTGTGGGATTTACCGCCCCGGAAATCAGAGCTGCCAGTTCGCTCTGGCCATTGCCATCCACACCCGCGATGCCCAGAATTTCATACGGACGCACCGTCAGGTTAATCTGCTTTAACACCGGCGGCCGACGCTTTCCTATGCGGTAATCCACATCCACAAGTTCCAGCATTGGCGGACCTTGAGTCGGGCGTGCCGAGGGCGTGAGTCGGGGCACGTCCATTTTGACTCCGACCATTTTTTCCGCAATCTCTTCCACGGATAAATCCGCGATACTGCCGGAATAAACCACTTTCCCCCGCCGCAAGATGGAAATCGATTGGCATATTCGCCTGGCTTCAAGAAGCTTATGGCTGATAAATAATACCGTCATTCCGGCCCGCGCCAGGCTCGCAACGGCGGCGGCCAGCTCGTCCACTTCGGCCGGAGTCAAAGCTGCGGTCGGTTCATCGAGGATCAGAATTTTACCGCCGCCGCACAGCGCTTTAATAATCTCCACGCGCTGCTGCCGCCCCACGGCCAAAGTTCCGACCGGCGCATCAAGTTCCAGCGGCCAGTTTAATTTCCGGCACCAGGAATCAATATCCTGAAGCAATTTGCGGGGGCGGCGCGGAAGCAAGGATTTACCGGCCGCCAGTACAATGTTCTCCAGAACGCTTTGATTCTCTACCAGCTTAAAGTGCTGATGCACCATACCGATGCCATGCGAGCGGGCGGCGCGTACCGAGCCAGTGGAAATCGGGACACCCATGATTTCCATGCGTCCGGAATCCGGGCGCATCAGTCCGGCGATGATATTCATGAGCGTGGTTTTGCCGGCTCCATTCTCACCGAGAATGCCATGGACAGTCCCGGCCTGCACCTCCAGCGTGACGTCATCCAAGGCGCAAACGCCGCCGAACGATTTGCAGATGCCGGTAAGGCCTAAAGCGGGATGCGCCGTGGTCATCCAAGCCCCCCATCCCCGTGGCACTGCCGAGGTAAGCCTGTGTAATCCTGCATAGATAATTGATTCCGTTGAACAACTTTGGTCATCATCTGTTCCGGGGCCGATTAACAGGCTGCGGCTTGCCGCGCCGGGCATACGCTAACATCACGGTGCAATATGTATTTTGCCGGTCAGCAATTCCTGCCTGGCGCGGGCCACGGCTTTTTGCATCGTCGGGGTAATAACCGATCCAATAAGCTTGGGGTTTAACACCACAACGCACACGCCATTTTGCAGGTTTTCCGGTGCCACGCCGGGCTTAAACGTTCCGCGCTTCACCTGTACAGCGACACGCAGAAAGGCCCGATCCAGCCGGATCACCGCACTGGCGGGAGTATACGAGGCGCAGGTGCGATTGTTATTCTGATTGCTGTTGGACCCGAACACGTAGACCGGACCATGGCCCAATGTGTTGGCTTGCGCAACGGCCTCAAATACGCCACGGCTGGCGGCATCAACATTTTGATAAATCACATCAATGCCCTGCTGGATAAACGCCTGGGCCTGACTTTTAGACAATGCCGGCTGATCCCAACTGGTGTAAGCAGCGGCGACTTTAATGGTACGATTGACACTCTTAGCCCCCGCCGCGAATCCACGGTAGCACGCCACGACTGACGGAATGGCTTCGCCACCGATAAAACCGATTTTTCCGGTTTTGCTTAACATGGCAGCTAATATTCCCAGTTGATACGAAGGCTGCGCGAGATCAAAATTCAGCGTCAGTACCCCAGGCTTGGTGGTGTCAGCCCCGCTGACGGCAAATTTTGTTTCATGGGCGGTTGCCGCAACTTGGGCAGCCGGAATGAGAAACTCATAACCATGCCCAATAATGAGATTGTATCCCCGCATGGCGTACGACCGCATAACATCCACAGCGCGAACGGGGGAAATATGTTCCAGAATTGAAATATGGGCGTGGAGTTTCTTCTTCACCATGAGAATCGCATTTTTCCCTTCCTGATTCCATCCGCCATCGGTCACGCTGCCGGAACAAATAAAGGCGATGCGTAACGGCCCTTTGATTGCAGCGGCCCTGATTCCTGCAGCGCCGGAGAACATCAACATACAAAACGCCAGCATTGCCGCCGGCCCGTATACGGGACGTAGAGAGCTTTTTTTCATCATCGATTCTCCAAAAACGCGCCGCAGCAGACAGTAAGCCCAAATGATAACCGGTAACTGCGGCAACTACGTCCCGGCCATTGCTGGGACCGGCTCGTTGGAGCATTATGAACTCTCTAAACGCAAAAAGCCATGGCAACCCCTGATCAGCGCAGGCCGGCGGAAAGACATGCGGATCAAAGAGACACAGGTAAGGTCGCGGACGGCCAAAGCCGCCTGTGTTTCGCGGGGCGCACGCATATTCCTTGACGGCGAACGTGCCGGCACTATGATTGGTATTAGCTGCGGGCAAAGTATTGGAAATGGTGACAGGTGTGCTATGACACAACGCGGCGATGCACTTATTCATGTTCACAACGCCCTGTATGAGGTTGTCTGGCAGAACTAGCTGGTTAAGCGGATGACCCGCACTTTATAAGCGAAATACGTCAATGCCACAGCATCCTGAAAAAGTTTCCGGAAAAAGTGCCGCACGGGCCACGCACGCGGTGATAAAAGCTCATCAACCGCCCCTGATTTTGACTGTCAACGCGGGGTCTTCCAGCATCAAGTTTGCGATGTTTGAAAAGGGTAGGGAACTGCGACGCACGATGCGCGGAAACATTGATCGTATTGGCGGACGGGGCACACGGTTTACAACCCATGATTCACAGGGTCGGCAGCAGATCAGCCGCGATATCGATACTGCAGATCATGGCTCTGCGGCGGAATTTCTGCTGAATTTTATCGGTGAACAAAAAGAATTTTCCGCGGTGCGGGCAATCGGGCACCGCGTGGTGCATGGCATGAGCTATTCGAAACCGGAGCGCATCACTGCCGCGCTCTTGGCCGAACTACGGCGCATTGCCGTGTATGATCCCGATCATTTGCCGGGTGAAATTCAACTTATCCGGAACTTCCGCCAAAAGCATCCGAAACTTCCCCAGGTTGCCTGCTTTGACACGGCGTTTCACCGCAACATGCCGATGATCGCGCAAGTGTTACCCATCCCCCGGCGTTATGCGCATGAGGGCTTGCGCCGCTATGGTTTTCATGGATTATCTTATGCGTTTCTGATGGAAGAACTGGAGCGACTGGGAGACCGGGCCGCTGAAAAAGGCCGCGTGATTCTTGCGCACTTGGGAAATGGCGCCAGTTTGGCGGCCGTGCGCGACGGGAAAAGCCTCGACACCAGCATGGGCTTTACGCCCGCCGCCGGATTGATGATGAGTACCCGCTGCGGAGATTTAGACCCGGGAGTTTTCAGTTACCTGTCGCGCACGCAGGGCATGACGGCAGGCCAATTTCAGAATATGGTGAATCATCAATCCGGACTGCTGGGCGTTTCATCCGTAACCTCTGATGTGCGTGATCTGCTGGCGAGACAAGCGACCGACAAACATTGCGCCCTGGCCGTTGAAATGTTCTGCTATCAAGTCCGAAAGTGGATTGGTTCTTTTGCGGCGGCATTAGGCGGCGTGGATACAATGGTGTTTGCCGGCGGCATTGGCGAAAACGCACCGGTGATCCGCCGAAGCATCTGCCGCGACCTGGCATTCCTGGGTATCCGGCTAAACTCTGCCGCCAACGCCCGAAACGCCCCACTGATCTCAGTGCCGGGGGCGGCGGTTACCGTACGCGTCATACATACCGACGAAGAACTGATGATCGCCCGGTCGGTTGTCCGTGCTCTAGTTTACTTAAAATAAAAATGAAAGGAAGGTAACGTATGGCCACGACAACACTGACGAAGGAAATGCTCGCCAAACTCGATGCCTACTGGCGGGCGGGCAATTATCTCTCCGTGGGACAGATTTATCTTTATGATAATGCGTTGTTAAAGAAGCCGTTGAAACTCGAACACGTTAAACCGATGTTGCTGGGCCATTGGGGCACCACGCCCGGACAGAACTTTATTTACACGCACTTGAACCGGGTGATCAACAAATACGATCTGGACATGATCTATCTTTCCGGCCCGGGCCACGGCGGCCCGGCGGTCGTGGGAAATGTATATCTGGAAGGGACTTACAGCGAGATCTACCCAAATATCAGTCAGGATGAGACGGGGATGAAAAAACTTTTCAAGCAGTTTTCATTCCCCGGTGGAATTCCCAGCCACGCGGCACCCGAAACGCCGGGATCCATCCATGAGGGCGGCGAATTGGGCTATAGCATCAGCCATGCCTTTGGCGCGGTGTTTGATAATCCGGATCTGATTGCCGCGTGTGTGGTGGGTGACGGCGAAGCGGAAACCGGTCCTTTGGCGACAAGCTGGCATTCCAATAAATTTCTCAATGCCAGGACCGATGGAGCCGTGTTGCCGATTCTGCATCTGAATGGGTACAAGATTTCCAACCCCACGGTATTGGCCCGCATTGAACCCGATGAATTGGAACAATTATTGCGCGGTTACGGATGGGATCCGCGTTTTGTTGAAGGGCATGAGCCGGCGCTTATGCACGAAGCGATGGCGACGGCGCTTGATGCGGCAATAGAACGCATCTGTCAAATTCAGCAGGAAGCCCGCACGCAGGACAATACGATGCGCCCGCGCTGGCCGATGATTGTTCTGCGGTCTCCCAAAGGCTGGACCGGGCCGCGCGTCATTGACGGCGTGCCGGTAGAAGGGACGTTCCGCGCGCATCAGGTGCCGTTGTCTGATCCGGCCAAAAATCCCGAACATCTCAAGATGCTTGAAGCGTGGATGAAAAGCTACCATCCGGAAGAACTTTTTGATGATCAAGGCCGCCTCAAGCCGGAAATAGCGGATCTGGCACCCAAGGGAAAGCGGCGTATGGGGGCGAACCGTCATGCCAATGGCGGCAAGCTGCTGCGGGACTTGCGGATGCCGGACTTCCGCGACTATGCGGTGGCCGTAAGCCAACCCGGCATCATGGGCATTGGGGACACGCATGTATTAGGGCCTTTTCTGCGTGATGTAGCAAAACTTAATGGCGGGCCGCGAAATTTTAGACTCTTTGGCCCGGATGAAACGCTTTCCAATGGATTGGGAGCGGTTTTTGATCTTACCAACCGGCAATGGGATGCGCGCACCGTGCCCAATGACGAATTTCTGGCAATATCCGGTGGCGTACTGGATTCCATGCTCAGCGAGCATCAATGTGAAGGTTGGCTGGAGGGGTATCTGCTGACCGGACGGCACGGTGTGTTTAATTGCTATGAAGCATTTATTCATATTGTTGACTCCATGTTTAATCAACATGCCAAGTGGCTGGAGGTCACAAACAAACTGCCATGGAGGGCGGATATTGCGTCCTTGAATTATCTATTGTCATCCCATGTCTGGCGGCAGGATCATAACGGCTTTACGCATCAGGATCCGGGCTTTCTGGATGTTGTGGTGAATAAAAGCCCTGATGTGGTGCGGGTGTATCTGCCGCCGGATGCCAATTGCCTGCTTTCCGTCATGGACCACTGCCTGCGCAGCAAACAGTACGTGAATGTGATCGTCGCAGGAAAACATCCGGCACCGCAATGGTTGCCCATGGAAGACGCAGCGATTCATTGCGAAGAAGGAATTGGTATCTGGAAATGGGCGGGCAATGACGACGGCGTTGATCCTGACGTGGTTATGGCCTGCGCCGGTGATGTGCCGACATTGGAAATACTGGCGGCGGTTTCCATTCTGCGGCATGGGTTGCCGGAACTGAAAATCCGGGTTGTTAATGTGGTGGACCTCATGAAACTTCAGCCAGAGAGTGAACACCCCCATGGTTTAAGCGATTTGGATTTTGATTCTCTATTCACAAAGGATAAGCCGGTGATCTTCGCATTCCACGCCTATCCCTGGTTGATTCATCGCCTGACGTACCGCCGCAACAACCATCGCAACATTCACGTTCGCGGCTATAAGGAGCAAGGCACTATCACCACCCCGTTTGATATGACGGTGCTCAATGATATGGACCGCTTTCATCTGGTGCAGGATGTGGTTGATCGCGTGCCAAAAGCAGGCACACGTGCGGGCTATCTTAAACAAATGGTGCGTGATAAGCTCATCGAACACAAGCGGTATATTCAACAGCATGGCCAGGACCTGCCTGAAATTCGCAACTGGAAGTGGAGCAGCGACTAAGAGGGTTTGACCGGCGGTTCGAGGAGTTTGGCGTTTTGTGCCATAGTGCGGACGAATTCGCGGCGCGTGGGGTAGCTAATGCCCCAGTTCTGGATAAATACCAGGGCCAGCAGAACGGCCATCTGAATCATACCGTTGCGTTCAGCAGCGGCGTGATAACGCTGGAACCGGGCCTTATGCAGGGCGGCCTTCGCAGGGTTGGAATTCACAAATTGCAGATAGAGTGTATGTTCCTGCCGGACCGCAGGGTCCAGCTGCAGCATTTGCGAACCTAGTAACACCGCCAGAATCAACACGCCGGCCAGCCGCAGCCATACCCAGATATTCAGCACATTAAGGTGAAACGCCATTTGGAATAGCGAACAAAATAACAGGAGAAACAGACACAGCAGTTGAAAGATGGAAAATATCTGGAGGATATTGCCAAAAA
>JAKBCC010000015.1 GCA_021808105.1 Planctomycetota bacterium | reverse complement strand
GCGAATGAAACTACCAAGCTGATCGCCAGGGATCCCGTGGACAATCTACCGATAATCGACTATCTCGGCCCAGCCACAGCGGACCTTATGCCTGCAAACATTCGACTTGTCGGCAAAGCCGTAGCCTTTGCACAGCGGGAGTACGAACGCTTCAAGGTTGACACCAACTCCCGAAGCATCGCCGACAAATACGAACGGTTCCTTAAATATGTCGATGCTCGACAAGTCCCGAATGGCATCGTCCCGCCACTGGCCGAGACATAAATTTAGCGTACAATTTGCGGCCATGGCCAACCATAAACCAAAACTCGAACTCATCTGGATCTGCTGCAGCGCCTTCCTCGGCAATGCCAGGCAATTTGAAAATCTGACGGTCAAGAAAATTCCCAAGGCCGTACTCGGCAAATGCGAATGGGGCCACGATGATTACAGCCTGCAAATTGCGAATCTTCCCCAAGCGGCGCCGTCGTCCGATTCGCTCGCCCAGCCCCAACCGCAAGCCAAAATCCTCCGCGGCTCGCGCAAGGTCAAAGAGCAGCCGTTGCTTTTTGATGAGGATCAGGCGCAACTGTTTCGGGAGTCCGCGCGATGAGAAGCAGAACATACAAGCCGTTCTATGTGCGCATACGCAGCATCCTTGAATCCGCCCGCTCCAGCGCCGCCCGCTCCGTGAACACCGCCCAGGTGGCGGCCAACTGGCTCATCGGCCGCGAGATTGTAGAAGAGGAACAGCGCGGAAAAGGCCGCGCCGGCTATGGAGAACGATTATTGACCGGCCTCGCACAACGGCTGAAGCGCGATTACGGAAACGGCTTCTCCGTTTCAGCGCTTCAATACATGCGATCATTTTACACAACCTATCCGTCGATTCTCACGAATCAACACGCGCTGCGTGTTGATTTGCCGCCACTGCAATCGAAGACAACCGCAATTCAACACGCGCTGCGTGTTGAATTGTCGGGCGTGCCGAGGGCCGGTTCAATGGGCTTGAAATCATGGAAACCCGGTATACTTCATCCCAATCTCTCCTGAACGCACTACCGCACGCTCCTGCGTGTGGAAAAGGCCCAGGCCCGCGCGTTCTACGAAATCGAAGCGATCCAAAACGGCTGGTCAGCTCGGCAGTTGGAGCGACAGATCAACAGCCTGCTCTACGAAAGACTGGCCCTGAGCCGAGACAAAAAGGGTCTGCTGCGCCTCGCCCAAACAGGGCAGCAAGTGCAAAAGCCCGCCGACGTGTTCAAAGACCCGCTCATCATGGAGTTCCTGGGTCTGCCCGAGTCTCACAAGCTGGTGGAAACCGACCTGGAGCACGCGCTGATACGCAACCTTCAAGCGTTCCTCCTGGAACTGGGCAAGGGCTTCGCGTTCGTGGCACGCCAGCGCCGGATCACGCTGGATGGCGACCATTTTTATATCGATCTCGTCTTCTACCATACCATTCTCAAATGCTACGTCCTCATCGACCTCAAAGTGGGCAAGCTCACCCACCAAGACATCGGGCAGATGCAACTCTATGTCAACTATTACGACCGCCGGCAGCGCTCGACCGGCGACAATCCAGCGCTCGGTCTGATCCTTTGCACCGACAAAAACGAGGCGGTGGTCAAGTATACACTTGCCGAGGGTGAAGGGAAGAAAATCTTTGCCAGCCGCTATAAGTTGCACGTGCCGACGGAAGCCCAACTTGCGACAGAAATACGCCGGGAATTGAAGATGCTGCGCAGTGGAGGGCCGCCATGAACTCCCACGTGACCGCCATCAGCAACCGCCTGCGCCTGCGGCCCCCGCAGCGGGAATCACTGGAGATACTTGCCCGCATCTGCGAGATTCTGCCGCTGGAAAAGCATGCGGATACTGCCGCAGCTTTGCAGGCGGTAAAAACTGAATTCCCAACGGTCACGGACTTCGAGCGGGATTTTCCATCACTCTGTTTTGCTCTGGCAACCGGCGTGGGCAAATCCCGTCTCATGGAAGCCTTCATCGCCTTTCCCAACCTTCGCACTTTGGCACTAAAAAAGGCTGTAGTGCTCTGTCACACCCAAATATTAGGATTGATTGGCCGCAAAGGCTCCAGATGCAAGAAGCAGCGGCGAAAACCGGGTCCGTAGACCCCTTGAGCCGTTGCGACGCCGCAGATGGGGCGTTTGCGGCCAACCCCGCGGGGCGGGGGCCAGGAGGCCGTGAGCTTTGGCGCTCGTCGTCAATGTATGTACCCATACACTTTCCTCCTCACTTCGCGCCCACAACCCCCTGGCCCTCCGTCAATCCTAATATTTGGGTGTGACAGAGCACTAGCGCTCAACCAGGGGTCCCGGCGCGCCGGGATACCATAAACTCCTCGTCTGCGCCCCTGTTTCAGTTCCGGCGCGTTGGGACAGAACTGCAGCATCGTCCTTTTTTTGCAACTTTCGCTCGGGTTGCGGGTTTGGCTGGGACCCGGTTCGGGTTTGGCGTGGATTCTATGTGGCGTGGCCGTTGAGTGGTTCAATTGTGTTTTGCCATTGTGGTTCGATGAGGAGTCTTTTTTATGCGTAAGCACCTGTTAGCCCTGGCGGCGGTTGTTCTGGTAGGAGCTGCGGCTCCCCTTATTCCGGAATTGGCCCATGGCCAGAATGCAGTCGCGGCCAGCAAAACCGGGACGATTACCGGTAAAGTTGTGGATTCCAGCGGCAATGCTGCCAGCGGAGCCATTGTCCGGGTGGCTCGGGTAAGCAAGGGTCAAGGCCGACGCGGATGGTTTCCCCATCCAAAGGCGGGCCAGACAATCTGGCAGGTCACCGGCTTTGCCAAAACAGCTTCAGATGGAACTTTCAGCATTACCAATGCGCCCGCCGGCAAGTATCAGATTCTGATCATTGATCGGGGCGTGGGCTTTGGCCGCAGTCGCAAACCTGTCACTGTATCCGCCGGCGGCACAGCCGATGCCGGCACCATCACATTGCATCAGGGCGGGCCGGGACGGTAAGAGGATTGGCCGGGATCGGCGCGGTTATCCAAGGCAGTTCAAAAGGTTCCTGATCTGCGTTCCTGCGCGGTACCACCGGCAGAGCCGGCGGTTTTATGGCGCGGCGGGAGACTCGGGTTGGCGCGCTTATTTTGCGCGCCGGCCACGCCCAATCAATTCTCGCCGGCGGCTTTTGTCAGGGCTGGTTATCGGTTATAAAAGATTTCAGCCATTACGCTGAAGTTGATGGCGGAGCTAACTTTGAGGAATCACAGCATGACGGAAACCGCCAAACCCGCTGCCCCGCATATTCGCATGGATACCGATCAGGGCGTTATTGAACTGGAACTTTGGCCTGATGTGGCCCCACAAACGGTTGAGAATTTTGTCACGCTGGCCAAAAAGGGCTTTTATAACGGCCTGACATTTCACCGCATTATTCCGGGATTCATGGTACAGGGCGGCTGCCCCACCGGCACTGGCACCGGCGGCCCGGGTTACCACATCAAAGCGGAATTCAGCAAGCGCAAACATGTCCGCGGCGTCATCAGCATGGCCCGTTCATCCGATCCGGATTCTGCCGGCTCGCAGTTTTTTATTATGCACGCGGATTCCCCGCACCTGGATGGCCAATACACCTGCTTTGGTCAGGTAACCACCGGCTTGGATGTGGTGGATAAACTGGCCGCCACGCCGCTGAAAGATTCGCGGTCCGGTGCTCCACAGACTGCCCCGAAAATGAAATCCGTCACCGTCGGCTGATTATTGCCCTTCGGTGACTGTAAAGTTGCGTTAAATGTGGATGGGCTAAGATGCAGCATCGGCATTTGAATTCGTCGACTGTGACGCTTGCGGCCATCGATGACATAATTTCCCGCGGCCGACGGCAAGACTGAAGTAATAGCCTCCTTCAACTGCTTCGGTATAATATCTGCATGGAAAAGATTGCCCGCACATTTGACTCGCACCTCGCGGCGGATGCCGCCGATCGGGCTTACTACAGGTCTCTTTCACCCACCCAGCGTCTGGATATTCTGCTGGACCTGATTAACGCGCAACGGAGCAACGATGAAACTTCCCAAAGACTTGCGCGAGTTTGTCGCGTTGTTAAACGCCGCCCGCGTTAAGTACGTGATCGTCGGCGGATATGCGGTGGCTTTTCATGGCCGACCACGATTCACAGGTGATATCGATCTGTTTATTGAAAGTTCAGTTGATAATGGGGAAAGGATCGTCGGTGCACTCAATACCTTTGGCTTTGAAGTATTGAGCATCAGCGCCCAGGATTTGAGTCGAAATGATCTGGTATTGCAGCTCGGTTTTCCACCCAATCGCATTGACCTGATGACATCTATTGATGGCGTGACCTTCGATCAGGCGTGGACGTCACGGGAAGAGGCAATGCTGGACGGACTGGCGGTAAACTTTATCAGTTGCGAACTGCTGATTCAGAATAAGCTCGCCGCAGGCCGCCCCAAAGATATTGCCGACGCCCAGGAACTTTCGCTGCCGGAATAAGATCGTGAATATTTTATCGGGTGTGTATCGTCGAGTCTGAGGTATCGGATAGGGTGCCATCAACGCGGCGGTCTTCCCGGCGTTCGCAACGCCCTGGAAATAGCTGATAACGGCTGAGTCTATGAATGCCCCGTGTTACGCGCAGCTTTCTATTTGCGTCTATCTTGTAAAGTAGTAATAATACATGTAAGAGTATTACCCGGTCCCGCCCAGCGTTGTTGGGCACTGGCGGGACGAGGACTGTACATAGGAGCTTCAATCATGAAGGTGACGACGAAGGGCCAGGTAACGGTACCTCGGGCAATTCGCGAGCGGACAGGGATTCTTCCCCACACGGACGTGGAATTTATCATGCGCGGGAAAGAGGTTATTTTACGCAAGCTATCGGGCGGCCGGCGCGGTAACACCTTGATAGAGCAGATGCGGGGCCGTGCCGGCACAGGCTTGTCCACCGATGAGATTATGAAACTTACGCGGAATTGACAAAGGACTCGGACTAATTACCCGCTACGCGGCACGCTACAGTACATACTTTCCACAGTTGGACACCATCAGCCCCAGCGGCTCATTACCCCAGAACCCAGATCAACAGCACACTGGGGCCCTGGCATTGAAGCGGATTCTCGAGTTGCAGGAATGAGGTGAGCTATCGCGTTCGGTGCGCACGCGTGATGTCTTCCGGTGATTGCGTGTGGTCTCATAATGCGCGGAAAGGTCCATCGGGGCGAGCATGCCATTGGCGATCGTACTGAGTATTGCGAGTGCAGCCACCGGTGCTCCCACGCCTCCGATCGTGATGGCCCTCGCTGATCAAACTTATGTCGGCCAAGGAGGTCAGTGGACAATTACGCGACACGACGATTATTGGGCCGCGCGTGATGCCAAGCGGCCTGAGCTTCTGCTTACAAGCCGTGAGCTTGTTGGCAAATATACTTCGATGCCCGATGGTTCTTCAGGGGAGGAGATTACTGTATCGTAGCGCGGTTGCGATGGGAAAAAAATGCTAAGCCGCGTCCTTCAACCAGGTCGCCCCATGATATTGGGGAAATTGCGCGCGATGGCGACAGACGAGCGCGAATTGGCAACGGCTAATCGTAATTGAACTCAACTCTGCTCTGCAGCACAATTTCCGAAATCACATCGCTGAGCTTCCCGGCTTTCCCAACTTCCGCGAACTTGGCCAGGAGATCGGGCACATTGATTATCTCTTCAATTGCTTCCATGTACCGGCGTACTATCTTTTCCACTCCGTATTGCCGCATCGCCTGCATCTTAATCTTGTCCCGAATCGCTTCGATGGGTTCATTAGACTTCACGACAAACGTAATCGGGAAGCGTTGCACCTTGTCTATATCAAGAAAATACTTTCGAGAATCAATTGTTTCAGTTACCTGAAAAAAGCGGCCGAGCGGTTTCATGACAAAATCAATCCCGCCATCATTAGCATTCGTACGGCCCGTCTTGTAGAGCGCCAAGGCGTCTTTCTTAATTGTTGCATACGACCATCCCCAATAGACGCTCTGTTCGGCATAAAAGTGTTTGAGGATCGAGTAGCTCACAATCTCGAAGATCCGTGCGTCGACATTCGGAGAGAGAAGCGCACGGATAAATTCCTCCGCCTGGTAAAGTTGACCCTGCGATAAATTGCGCAGCTTATCACAGTCCACGACGAACATGTTGAACGCGCTCGCCCGAGCTGCGGCGTATGCGTCGATGATGCGCAATACGGCACACGCCACATTTACTTTTTGGGTACCGAGGTCAACGACCAGGATCCCCTCTCTCAGCCAGTAGCGCCCGCTCTGGTCATCGCGGGAAATCGGTTCCAGACCGCAAGCAGGAAAGAGTCGCTTAAATTCGTCGTTAAGGCGCGTGTTCATGTGGTGGTTCTGAAGTTTTCCTCCAAAGGGTAATTCGCGTTGCCGGTTGAACAGCTGTACAAACTTGGCACCTTCGTATTGACCGTAGTCACCAGAATTATGGAACCCGCCTTTTATGTAGTCCTCAACCAACACATAAAGCGCGTATAGATTTCCGAATGATGCTCTGGACTTCGAGCCACGCGAGGCCGCCCGTGTCTTGATGTTCAAATAATTCAACAGAGGGCTGGCCGAAAAAATAACTGTCGCTGATTTGCCATATTCCCTGTTGAGGATCTCCCTAATTGTGGCTGTAAACTCGTGTTCCATTCAGGCGATCCCAAAAAGTCCCTCGCCTTTTTCAGTGCAGGCGCGAGCAAAAGTCTTGGTTGGAGCTGCAATTGGTCTACCTTGGAAGTTCTTGGCTAAACCCAGTCGACGCAGACCGACCGGAATATACTCCTCCTCTCGCTCAATGCTTATACTTTTCCGACCAAGACGTTTGGCAACTGCACCCGTGGTAAATGTTCCGGCAAACGGATCCAGCACGATATCGCCCTCGTTACTTGACGCCTTGATGATACGTTCAATAAGACTTTCGGGCTTTTGCGACGGATGCTGCTCATATTCATCCATACGGTAACGCACACGGGGGAAATACCAGACGTTGCCGGGCACCTTTTCGGTGTTGTATTGCGTCGGAACCGGCTTCCGGTAATCAATGAGTTTGCGTTGGGAACCGGTCCGAGCCTCCACCTTTATAGCATCGGGGTTAAAGGTGTAGTGACATGCATCTTTTACGCAAAACAGAATCGGCTCATAGAGCGATCCGAAGTAGTTCTTAGCCTGAACACCGGAACTATCATAGTGCCAGACGATGCGTGAAAGAATCAGGGATCGATCCCGCAGGTACAAATCAAGGAAAGGCATGGATTGGGTGCTTGTCATCACGTAAATACTGCCGTGCGCTTTGAGCTTCCGCAGGCATAACTCCAACCACTGATAGCACCATTGAGCATAAGCCTCATCTGAGGGCCAGCGATCCAGAAAGTTGCCGAATACCTTCCCGATATTGTAGGGCGGGTCGGCAAAAATCAGGTCGACGGATTCATCCGGGATACGTTCCCGCAACACATCCAAAGCGTCGCCCCAATAGAGGTCGGTGACATCGTCACCGAAAAATTCGATTGTCTCTCTACTCATGAATATCCTTTCTATGATCCGTCGACAGTCGGTGGATAACGGATAAATTGTACCCGTAAGAATGGAGTTTTCAAAAACGCCGATCTCCCCAGTCGTCTTGGACGCAGCAATTTTTCCCTGCAGTGCCGAGATAGCGCTAAATCAGGGGGCAAATCGCAGTGTTTGGTCGCGGCGCGTCGGAATGCTTTTATCGTGCGTTCCATTGCGGGCAAAGCCGGCGGATATGTGACCGTTCCTCGTGCGGCGATATGGCCCGGAAATTTGTCCCGCCCAGATGGAATCGCCGTGCTGGTTTGACGGGATAGTCCCTTCGGTTATTGTAAAGTTGTGTTAAATGTGGATTGGTTAAGATGCAGCATCGGCATTTGAATTCTTCGACCATGACGCTTGCGGCCATCGATGACATAATTTCCCGCGGCCGACGGCAAGATTGGGTAGAGCTGCGGCAGAACGTGCTGGGTGATAGAGCGGTTGCCGCAAAAGTAGTTCAAGTCTGTAAGACCCATCTGCCGGATCCTTACGCTCAGCGTTATCACTTTTGGATGCATTATGTCCGACAACACTCAACCTGACTGGGAGCGGCTGCTGCTGGCCGCCGGCCGACTTCAGCGGATTCTTCCAGGGGCGGTTCTCGTAGGCGGTACCGCGTCGGCAATGCACGCCAGGCACCGGTTCTCAAATGATGCCGACCACGTCCTCACTGATTTGCGTTCACGGTTCGATCAGGTTCTTGCGGAGCTTGAATCCGTTGCTGGATGGAAGACGGCGCGCGTTAACCGGCCCGTATTAATTCTTGGAAGCCTCGATGGTATCGAGACTGGGGTGCGGCAACTGATACGCACATCCCCGTTGGAGACGACGAAAGTTACTGTCCAAGACGAAGTGATAACATTACCAACACCCGCCGAGATCCTGCGCATCAAGGGAATCCTAATTCTTAAACGCAACGCCACACGCGATTATCTGGATTTTGTCGCGCTGGCCGCCAACATGGGGGACGCTGAGGTCGTTGTCGCCTTGAAAACGCTGGATGCGCTTTATCCGCAACCCAATGGAGAATCGCCAACACTCCAGTTGGTTATTCAACTGGCCAATCCCCTGCCGTTTGATCTTAGTGAGGAAGGTCTTGCCGAATATCGCAATCTGATCGCACCCTGGCAGAACTGGCAAGCGGTCGCGGAAGCTTGCATCCATCTGTCCATGGTGATTTTTGATCGGGTTATAGATTAAGGACAACGGAGCAACGATGAAACTTCCCAAAGGCTTGCGCGAGTTTGTCGCGTTGTTAAACGCCGCCCGCGTTAAGTACGTTATTGTCGGCGGGTACGCGGTGGCATTTCACAGCCGACCACGATTCACAGGTGATAAGGAGTAGAACATGGCGAAAAAGGGATTCGGCAGGTTTTCCACCAACGGATTTGAATTGACGATTACGCTGGCTCAAAGCGAGCCGTCCATCTGGCGGCGGGTCATCGTTCCGGCGAATCTTACCCTTGCAGGCCTGCACATCGTCATTCAGATGGCCATGGGTTGGAACGATAGCCATCTGCATGAGTTTGAAATCGGTGAGGTGCGATATACGGGATATCATCCATTCGAGGACTTTGATGATACCGGTGAAGATGACTCGAAAATTAGCCTGGCTAAGGCTATAGGAAAAAGAAAGAAATTCCTTTACCAATACGACTTTGGCGACAGTTGGATGCATACGATTGTCGTGGAAAAAGTAATCCCGGTTTTAGAAAAGCCAATTGTCTGCACTGACGGCGAAATGGCCTGTCCGCCGGAGGATTGCGGCGGTCTGGAGGGATACTACGAACAGCTTGCCATTCTCAACGATAAAGAGCATCCCGACCATGCGGAGGTCGCTGAATGGATGGGCAAATTTAACCCCAAAGCGTTTAATATCGACGCAGTGAACAGATCGCTGGCGCGACTAAGCAGGTAGGAGCCTGTCCGAAGCATGGGCCGCCCCGCGGGGTGCGCTTTACCACGGCATAGCCGGCAGCTATGTGAAGTTTCCCCGCGCAGCGCATTGCCCGGAAATATTGCCACGCCCCGATACCATTCTCCACTATTGATTGCGGTTGATATTCACCCCCCTCTTGCCCTAAGATACCAATGGATTTTGGAACGCACGCGATGAATGGGACGGAAGACCCGTTTATCGAGAATTAAAAATTGGTTTTCTCACAGCAGCCCCGAAGGCGACATAAAGCCGGGCGGGGCGGAAAAACCATGCTTGATTTGAAGAGGATTTTCCATAGTGAAGACTTTGATTTTACCTGCACCCCATGCCGCACAGGTGTGGTTTGATTTTGACGGCACGATCTCGCGGCAGGATGTGCTGGACGAATTGGTGAACAGATTTTCACGCAATGAATCATGGAAACTCGTGGAAGAGCGGTGGAAAGCCGGGTTAATTGGATCGGAAGAATGCCTGCGGGAAGAATTTTCACTTTTGGACATTTCAGATAATGACCTGTACGATTTTATCGATCAGGTGGACATTGACCCGGGATTTATCCCCCTGATCACGCTGCTTCGGCAAAATCATGTCCCGTTTGCTATTCTCAGTGACGGCATTGAAAAATTTATTCGCAGAATTCTGAACCGCTTTAACGTCGGCGATATTGAAATTCGGGCCAATCGCATCGCCCGGAAGCATCAGCAGCTTCACCTGGTCTGCCCGCACAAAGCGGAATTCTGCTTATCTGCGGCGGCACATTGCAAATGCACCAGCGCCAGGGAACTGCATGTAGACCGGCGAAAAACCATTTACATAGGCGATGGCCGCAGTGATATATGCCCGTCCCGGCAGGCCGATGTGGTCTTTGCCAAAGGAGTCCTGGCGCAAGAATTGGCGGCGCGGAACCATGCCTGTATTCCGTACAACAGCCTGCACGAAATTGCCGCGATCATGAACCGGGCATGGACATCGCAGGTGGCCGCGATTTGAGCCGCCTTAAGCCGAACGAAAGAATGCGAGCGTTATGCCTGGAATAACCACGACTCAACCCGCAGGAATTCCCGCAAATTCATCGGACATGCGCTGCTCACTGGAAACATACCTCCAGGAGCTTCAGCCTGCCACAGAGGATTTGCTTGCGAAGCTGTTGCAGATTCCATCCACCAGCGGCGATGAAGGCAATCTGGTAATGTTTATCGCCCGGTGGGCCGCGAAAAACAACTTTGAAACAGAATTATTTGAATCGTCAGAAACGCAGCTTCAGACTTATCGGCAGGCGGCCTTGCGACACATTCCACTGGCCGGGCGGCCCACGTTGGTTATTAAATTTCCAGGTTGCAGCGTTGGCCGCAGCCTGATGTTTAACGCCCACAGCGATGTCATTTCAGCGGGCGATCCAGGGCGCTGGACCCATGGCCCGTGGTCAGGGGAAATTGCCGAGGGGCGGATATATGGCCGGGGCGCTTGCGATGTGAAAGGTCCGCTGGCCAGTGCGCTGGCGGCACTGACGGCACTGAAAAAAACATATCCGCACGGCCTACCAGGCGATGTGATGGTGGAAATTGTCCCCGGCGAAGAGGATTGCGTGGGGTTGGGCACCTTAACCAGTTATGTGCGGGGCTATCACCCGGATGGATTAATTGTCCTGGAACCCACGGAGGGACAACCACGGAATGCCTCACGCGGCGGCGTAAGATTCGTCATCCGATTGCACGGCAAAGCGGTGCATGGCACAGTCAAATGGCTGGGACAGGATGCCATTATCGCCTTGCGTGAGGTGCTGGAGCACCTGGAAATAATGGAAAAAGAGTTCGCCCTGCCTGATCCCAATCCACTGTTCGCGGCCTATCCGGTGATGCGGCCCATTACAGTGGATCGTGTGGATGGAGGGAATTGGCAAGGTGCCACCTGTGATTTAGCCGGGTGTGCAGGGTACCTGGAACTGCTGCCGATGGACGATCTGGCGATTTGGAAAAATCGCTTTGAGCATCGCCTGGGGGAATTGCACGACCAGGGAAAGGGCAGGGGGTGCACCCTGGAAATTGAATTTTCCGAAGAATATGGCGGGCATGAATTATCCGCACAACATCCCTTGTCGCAAAGTGCTTTGGCGGCGATGACCGACCGTGGTGTGACAACGCGCAACAGGCCATGGGCCGGTTTCAACGCGGGTTGCGAAGCGGGCCTTCGTTGGGGTATGGATCAAACACCCACGCTGGTATGGGGTCCCGGCAGCCTGGAGCAGGCGCATGGCGCGGATGAATTCGTGGAACTTAAAGCGGTGCATGAAGCGGCGCTGTCATTTGCGCTGTGTGCAATACATTGGACAACTTTACCGGTAAAATAGACGTATGACACAAACGATGGTACATCCTCTGGGTCTGCCCGACATTCATGCCACCAACCAATCCCAGCGATGGTTTGCCCGGGCCAAGCAGGTGCTGGCGGGCGGAATCAGCAGTTCGGCCCGCAGTTCCACCACGGGGCCGCTGCCCTATCCGCTGTACATTGACCGGGGGGAAAAATCACACGTGTGGGATGTGGACGGCCATGAATTTATTGATTACCTGCTTAGCTATGGCAGTGCGATTCTCGGCCACGCGGACGACGGCTTGGTCGCGGCGGTGCAGGGACAACTTGAGCGCGGCACGATGTTCGGCACGTGCAACACGGTAGAAGTGGAACTGGCTGAACAAATTTGCGCCATGGCTCCCGGGGCAGAGCTGGTGCGTTATGCGAATTCCGGATCGGAAGCTATCAGCGGGGCCATCCGCGCGGCACGCGGGTTTACCGGGCGCAACCGGATTATAAAATTTGAGGGACATTATCATGGCTGGATCGACGTACTGGCCGTGAGCAACCGCCCCACGCCTGCGGAAGCCGGCCCGCTGGATCATCCCCATAACAGCCCGCATTCGCGTGGTATTCCAGACGGAGTCAGCGGGGATGTCATCATTGCGCCATGGAATCACAAGGACATTATTGAGCGCCTGCTTAATGAGCACGGTGCCCAATCGGCGGCCATTATTTTAGAACCTATTGTTGCTAACAATGCCTGCATTATGCCGGAAGAGGGGATGCTGGCCTGGTTGCGCCAGCAGTGCGACAAACGGGGAATTTTGCTGATTTATGATGAAATTGTCACGGGCTTTCGCCTGGCACGCGGCGGAGCGGCACAGTATTTTGGCGTTACGCCGGATTTGACAATATTCAGTAAAGCCATCGGCGGCGGATTTCCCATCAGCGCTTTTGCGGGCCGCCGGGTGATTATGGAACAGGTGGGCACCAATATTGTAAAACATGGCGGCACGTACAACGGCAATCCATTGTGCTCGGCTGCCGCACTTTATACCCTGCGCAAGATAAATGAGCCTGGAACACTGGAAAATATTCACAGCCATGGCCTAAGCTGCATGGAAGCGATTCGCCGGGCTGCCAGGGATGCTGATATTCCCTGCGTGGTGCAGGGCGTGGGCAGTATGTTCCAGGTGCTGTTTAACGAGGACGGCCATGCGTTGAAACATTATCGGGACTTGTTAAAGGTGAACACACAACGCTACGCGGCATTCCGGCATTCGTTGCTGATGCAGGGCGTGCATGTCAACAGTTCCGGCTCAGCGTGCTGGTTTGTCAGCGCCGCACACAGCGCGGAGGATTTGGAATTTACGACGCAGGCTATCGGGCAGGCCATGAAAGCCGTGCGATAGAAACACGCTTAAAGCCGCGGTAACAAGCAGCGGAAGTTTGAAAGGGTGGTATCTGACATTGAATCCGGTAGACTTTTTTGCAGACCAGCTTAGTCCGGCGGCCCTGGCGCGGATCTACCAAACCACGCCTCAATGGGTCGTGGCGCGACTTCGCGCGCAGCGTTTTCGGCAGGTTGTAAAATATGTCAGCCGGCACAGCGAATTTTATCGTCAGGCGTTTCAGGATCGGGGCATTGATCCGGCTAAAGTTCGCACGCCGGCAGATCTCGGTGATTTTTATACCATGCCTGAAGATATTATCGCAGACCCCAAGGCTTTCATCTGTCGGGCGCCCAATATTGTTTTTGAATCTTCCGGGACCAGCGGAAAAAATAAGCAGATTTATTATGATCAACATGAGTTATCACAAATTGCCCAAATTGATGCGGCAGGCTTGCGGGTAATGGGGCTGCGATCAACCGATCGGGTGGCCAACGCGTTTGATTTTTCCATGTGGATTCCCGGCATGCTGGTGCATAACGCTCTGATGAGGACCAGGTGCTTTTGCATGGCCTTTGGAAAAGTTGATCCGCTGGAGGTCTATCGGCGGCTCAAGCAGTATGAGTTTAATGTCATCATGGGTGAACCGACATGGCTGATACGTTTGACGGAACTCGCGGAAGAACACGGCAGCGTACCGATGAAGCTGCTTATTGGCGGAGCCGAGGAAATGCCGCGCGAGGCCATCGGATGGATGAACCGGGTGTGGCAGGGCGCTAAAGTACGCATGTGCTATGGCAGCGTGGAACTTGGCAGCGGCCTGGGATATCAACCTTGTGATGAGCCGGACGTTTACCATCTGGACGATACCGATTTTTATTCGGAGATCATAGAACCGGACAGCGGCGGGCTGGGGGAGCTGGTGTTTACCACGTTGCGGCGCACGGTTATGCCGCTGGTGCGGTATCGCATGCGGGATATCACGCGACTGATTCCCGAACCATGCCCCTGCGGCCTCAAGGGCATGCGTATGAGCCGCCTGCGCGGCCGGCGTGACGAATTGATCGTCGCCAGCGGGGGCAATTTATATCCCCTGCTGTTTGAAAATATTCTGCGGCGTGTGGAAGGCTTAACGCATGACTGGCAGGTGGTTTTCAAACTCGATGGTTTACGCGAACTGATGGAAATTAACGTGGAAAGCCTGCGCACCGATGACCAGCAGGTGCGAAGGGACATCCAACAGCAAATGCGCTTGCAGTATCCGGATTTGACCAAAAACCTGGATATCGGCATATTTGATTTGTGCGTGGTCCTGCATCCGCCCGGCTCTCTGCGTCATGATCGCAAGCTTAAACGCATGATCGACCAGCGCCATGATTATTCTGATGCGGCTGCGGTTTCCGCCGCGCCAGGCAGCAAGGAGGCCGCCCATGCCGGTTAACCATCAGCGCACATTATTGATTGTCGGCGACAGCATCAGCCTGGGAATTGCGGAAATCCGTGGCACCGATGTAACGGGTCGCGTGGAGCGGAGCTATCTGGATATCCTCCGGACACAATTGTCGGACGTCACATTTATTGTGGACGCGGACATTCATCGCACCACAGCCGACGCGGTGGAGCTTATGGACCCCCTGCTGCAGGAGCATCATCCGGACGCGGTGCTGGTGATGCTGGGCGGCAATGATGTGGATTTGCTGTGGAAGCGTTTTGTGATCAGCAACGGAAAAATTGTACAGAATCGCATTCGCGTGGATCGGTACTCCGCTCATCTGACAAAAATCGCGCAGAAGATAATCGCCGCCGGGGCATGGCCTATTCTTACGGATATGCCGAATCATGCGTTGGATATCCGGGGCCGATATTTATCACAATTAAGCGGCAAAGATGTCAGCGCCATGATTCAGGCTCTGGGCGGTCAACCGGTTTCCGATCAAGGCCTGGAAGTGTATCGGGTAGCGGCGGCAAAGGTGGCTGAGGAACTGGAATGTCCTTTTGTGCAGTATGGCACTTCGCTAAGCCGCGTGCCGCTGGAAAGTGTCTCGGGACCCGATGGCGTACATCCCAACGATTATGCCCATGGACTGATCGCCGATGAATTGGTTGCGGTCATCCAGGCGGTGTTGGAAAAATCCCGCTCGGCACAGATCGGAATTAAAGCGTGAGCATTCCGACTCAAAAACCTCGTCGGATGCTCCTGTGGACCGGGCTATTTCTTGCTATTTCTCTGGACACCAGCGTGCAGCTCTGCTGGCGAGCATCGGTTCCACAACATGGCTCAATGACCCACGCTCTGGGGGCCACATTAATAAAACCTCTGTTTTTGCTGAGCCTGCTTTTACACGTCTGGCAGTTATTCAACTGGATGATGGTTCTGGCTCTGGCGGATTTAAGCTTTGTCCAGCCGATCACGGCATTAAGTTATATTGTCGTAGCGGTAAGTTCCCACTGGCTCTTTTCAGAAAATCTGGATCCGCTTCAGTTTTGCGGTATCGCCCTGGTGTTAGCCGGCGTGGTTCTGGTCAGCCGCACGCCGTCCAATTCGTCGCGCGTCACAGCCATGCACCAGCAGCCGGGTACTTCGGAGGCGGCTGGATGAACGTCTATTGGATGGGTCTGTTGAGTTTTTCCGGCGCGGTGGTCCTGGAAACCGTGGGACAGGTCACCATGAAAATCGGCACCCGCAGTATGCCCCCGGGAGCCGGCGGTATACTGCGGCAAATTCTCACCAACCACTGGGTTCAGGCGGCGATCGTAGCATTTGTTACCGAGTCAATTTTTTGGACCTGGACGCTGCATTTTATGCCGCTGATTATCGCTTTTCCCATGGGGGCTATCTGTTTTGCCACCGTCGCGTTCTGTTCGGCGCATGTTCTCAAAGAGCACATGACCCCTCAACGCTGGCTGGGTATTCTTTTCATTTTAATTGGTGTGGTCATGATCGGCATGAAAGCGTGAATTAGCCGGGCGACGCCGCCACGCCTGAAATGCTGCGGCCGATTTTAAGACCGACGGTTACAGCCGCAGGATGGTTACCACCACCGGGAGAAATGGATTATGAATTTTGTCGCATTACGCATGTTGGTGGGAGATCGTGTTAAATACATCGGTATTATTATCGGCATTGCGCTGGCAACATTTCTGATTTCCCAGCAGCTGAATATTTTTGTCGGCCTGATGCGCAGCACGTATGGCATTGTCACCAACATCAGCACCCCGGATATCTGGGTGACCAACCGGCCCATGGAAGATGTCGATGACCTCCGGCCCATGAGCGAGGATGAGCTTTATCGGGTCAAGGCGATACCTGGTGTTTTATGGGCCACGCAGCTATTCCGGCAGGCTGTTCAAGTGCGGCTTTCCGATGGAAAATTTCAGACGTGTCTTCTGCTGGGTCTGGGCGATCAGGCTCTGGCGGGCGGGCCGCCAAAGCTGCTGGGCGGAATAACCATCAATGCGTTGCGAATTTCGCACGGCGTCCTGGTCGATGCCGCCTACGCACAGGACAAACTCGGGAATATCAAGCCCGGTCAGACCATGCAGATTAACGGCAACCGGGCACTGGTAACCGGTTTGTGCCGAACCGCTTTAAGTTTTCAGGGCCTTCCCATTATCTACACCACGTACAGCCGTGCCGCCAATTGGGCACCGGCTCAACGTCATCAGTTGGCGGTCATCCTGGTCAAGGCGCGGCCGCAGCAGAATTTAACGGTTCTGTGCCGGCGCATTGAACAGCGCACCGGATTGGAGGCGTACACCAAGGCGGGTATCGCCAGCAAAACCTTCTGGTATTACATGAAATCCACGGGTATTCCCATAAATTTCTGCATCACCATCAGCCTGGGCGCGCTGGTGGGAATCGCCATTGCCGGCCAGACGCTGTACCAGTTCACGCATGATAATCTGCGGTATCTTGGCGCCTTGAAAGCCATGGGAGCCACGGATTTTATGCTGGTTCGCATGGTGCTGCTGCAGGCGATTGTTACCGGCGTACTGGGCTTTGGCATTGGGATCGGCATCAGCGGCGCTGCGAATATGCTCATTTTGCATTTCACGCCGCCCAGCGAGCGGCTGGCGGTTTTTCTGTGGCAGATTATGGCTGTGACCGGCGTGGGCATGATTTTCATTGTTATTTTTGCCAGTCTGTTCTCCCTGATATCGGTGGTGAAACTGGAACCCGCGGTGGTGTTCAAATGATCAATGAAATAAATGAGCAGCCAATGCCAGGGATGTTGAGGTGCCGATGACTTTGCAGCAGGAAAATCTTGCGGTGCAATGCCGCGGAGTTGAAAAATCCTTCGGGCAGGGGAATGCGGTGAATCATGCGCTGGCGGGTGTAACGCTGGATGTTTTCACCGGCGAAATGCTGATGCTGGTGGGGCCATCGGGGTGTGGTAAAACAACCTTGCTGTCGGTGATTGCCGGCATTTTGAATCATGATGGCGGGGCTATTCATTTGTTCGGACAGGACCTTCTGGCCCTTGGGAACAATGCCAAAGCGCGCTATCGCGGGCACAATGTCGGCTTTGCTTTTCAGCAGTTTAATCTTTTGCCGCAACTCACGGCTGTGGAAAATGCCGCCGTACCGCTGCTGGTTTTAGGCTGGTCGCGGCGCCAGGCCCTGGATAGAGCCGGCGATTTTCTTGATAAAATGGGGTTAGGTACGCGGCTGAAAAGTTACCCGCGTGAGTTGTCCGGCGGTCAGCAGCAACGTATCGCGTTCGCCCGGGCGCTGGTGCACGAACCCAGGCTTGTGGTATGTGATGAACCCACCAGCGCTCTGGACGGAAAAACCGGCGAACAGGTTATCAGTTTACTTAAAACCATCGCGGTCCGGCCGGATCGGGCGGTGATTGTGGTAACGCATGACAGCCGTATTTTTCATTTTTCTGATCGCATCGCGCACATGGAAGATGGCAGAATTATTGATACGGTCATCACCGGCACCGTTTGAGCTGATAAAGGAAATGTATGATTCGGAAATATTTAATTCCCGTGCTGGCGATCACCGGAGCGGCTATTGGCGTTATTGCGGTAAAACGCAGCACCCATCACTACCGGTCGGTTCCGCCTGCGGTGCAACCGGCGGGCAATCCGTACGCCAATGCCATTGCCGCGTCCGGCATTATTGAACCTGAAAGCAGATCGATTGCCGTATCGCCCTTCATCAGCGGTGTGGTAACGCATGTATATGTGGTATGGAATCAGCAGGTGGTTCAAGGGCAGAAGCTCTTTCAATTGGACACCCGACAGGCCCAGGCGCAGGTGGCGCTAGCGCGAGCCGGGGTACTGACAGCCCAGGCCCAACTGGCGCAGGCCCAGGCCAATTTAGCAAAACTGGAATCACCGCCGCGGGCGGTAGATCGCCTGGCCTATCTGGCGGCTCTTCAGGCGGCCCAGGCCACGTATACCAATGACCAACAGCGCTGGCAGCGCATACAGCCGGTGATCGGCACCAGCGCTATTTCGGTTGATGATGTCGCGGATCGACGCTTCGCCTGGCTGACAGCCAAAGCGCAGTTGGCGCAGGCCAGGGCCAACTTAGCACAATTTAATGCCGGCACGTGGAGCCGGGATATCACCATTGCTAAAACCCAGGTCCTTGCCGCCCGGGCCACGATTGCCGGGAATGATGCGCAGTTGAAACAGGCGATGGTCAATCTTGATTTACTGACCGTCCGTGCCCCCATTGCCGGCACAATTCTACGCATTAACATTCGTCCGGGACAATTTGCCGATACCGCGGCGGTGGACAACATCACGGATAATCCGCAGTTGGCGGCTTTAATTCTTGGTGACATCCGGCATTTGAATGTGCGGTTGCAAATAGATCAGGAAGATGCATCGAGCTTTAATCCTGCAGCACGGGCGATGTGCTTTGTGCGCGGCATGACACGCACGCCAATTCCATTGACCTTTGTACGCATTGAGCCTTTTGTGGTGCCCAAGCAGAATCTTACCGGTGCTCCCACGGAGCAGGTGGAAACCCGCGTGCTGCAAGTGGTTTACCGCATGGGTCCGGCACCCTTTCCCCTGTATGTTGGGCAACAGGTGGACGCATTTATCAAAGCCGGGAAATTGGCTTTACCCGCAAAGCCGTAATTTCCCATCAGAATAATTCCGGCTCACAGTGCCGGAAAAGCTACTGGATTACCAGCAACTTTTCAGCCATCGCAACACGGTGTGCCGGAGCTTCGCGTTGCCGCAACGGCTCAGGCAGCGCTGCGGGATCGCCATAATAACCGACTGCAACTGCGGCAAGGGCAACATATTTTTCTTTATCAACGCCTAATGCGCTGTAGGCTTTTTCGGGGTCAAAGCCGCCCATGGCATGGCTGACCAGCCCTAAGCGATGAGCCTGCAACGCCAGGCTCATCCACGCCGCACCGGCGTCAAAGGCGTGCCAGGCGTTAGCGTTGTCATTATGGGCGAAATTTTTCCGCGCAAAAATAATCATCAGCAGCGGTGCTTTTGCCGCCCATACCTGATTCTGCGGCACCAGCACGTCCGCAATTTTTGCTCGTCCGGATTCACTGACTGCGTAGGCAAAAAACCAGGGCTGCTCATTAAAGCAGGACGGTGCCCAGCGCACCGCTTCAAATAATGACCGCACCATCTGATCCGTAATGGCACGCGGTGCAATCGCCCGGGGCGACCAGCGTTCCAGAAACATCGGATCAACCGGAGCATCTGGGATTCGATTCGATTCTGACATAATCATATATTACCCCGGAAGTAGCTCACTATTTCGCTTTTTTCCCAATCGCAGAATCCGGTAAACGTCCCCGCGCAGCGTGATCAGAACGATCAGCGCCAGAATGCCCAGGACTGCGGCCGGAGTAGCGGAATCATGCAACACCAGCAGTTCTGTTAGAACCGCTCCGGACATGACGCACACCAGCAGCAGAGCGCCCAGACCACCTAACAGAGGCAGTACAATCAGTATGGCCCCGGAAATCTCGCAGATGGCGGTGAAGTAACGGAACCATTGCCCCAAGCCGATGCGGTTGAATTCCGCGACCATCATGGGTGCTCCGGCCAGCTTCAGCGAGCCGGCGGCAAGAAATGCGGCACCCAGCAACCCGCGAATCACCCAGAGGGCTACACGTGACCAATTGCGTTTACGAATTGTTGTTCTATCTGGACTCATGTTTACTTACCCGCCAGTTTGGCTGCGATCTGCGTGACGTGTTTACCCTGGAATCGGGCGATGGCCAGTTCATTTTCACTGGGGCTGCGGTCCCCTTTTGCGCCGGCCAAGGTAGTGGCTCCGTAGGGTGTTCCACCGGTGATTTGATCCATGGCAACAAGTCGCTGTTCCGAATAAGGCACACCGACAATGACCATGCCATGATGCAGCAAGGTAGAGTGAAAACTGGTAATGGTGGTTTCCTGCCCGCCATGCTGTGAGGCGGTGCTGGCGAAGACGCTGCCGACTTTACCGATCAGGCCGCCGGTGGCCCAGATCTGGCCGGTCTGGTCCAGAAAATTACGCATTTGCGCGGCCATGTTGCCAAAACGTGTCGGGGTACCAAAAATGATGGCATCCGCCTGCGTAAGCTCCGGCGGTGCGATGACGGGAATATGGGCGAATGCCTTTTGCGCGCCTGCGGCACCGTGTTTTTCAAGAATATCCGCTGGAATGGTTTCCGGTACACGGAAAATTTTCACTTCCGCCCCGCTGACTTCCCGCGCCCCGGCGGCAATAGCTTCGGCCATGTGCCAGATATGGCCATACATGCTGTAAAATACGACATGAACTTTAACCGACATAAACAACTCCTAAAAAAGAACCACCACGTACAATAGTTTAATGGTATACCTTATAGTCAGGCAAGTCAAATCCAATGGCCCAGGGAACCCTCCAGCTGATCCAACAGGCCATAGAGCACACGTTGCTGCTCACGGGTTAAGCTGTCCATCAGCAATCGCACCTGTTTGGCGGCTAATGGGGCGGCTTTTTTGACCATGTCACAGCCTTTTTCCGTCAGATGCAGGCAATGCGCCCGGCCATCATGCGGATCCTGCTGCCGGATGATCCATTGGTTTTTTTCCATCCGCCCCAGAACCGTGCAGACATTCCCTTTGGTTACCAGCAGACATTGCGCCAAGTCCTGCTGCGATAAACCGGCTTTGCTGTTTAATATCATCAGCACTTCAAACTGAGAAATAGTCAGGTCAATGTCCCGCAAGCTGCGATCCAATTGCTTGGTCATCAGGGAATGAACCCGTGCGATAGCCAGCCAATTTTCCCGCGGCAATTGCGCTTCCGGCACCAGCACATTGAGGTGCTTTGACGTGCCGGAAGTTTTTGACATCCTGTTCATTAGTTTAATGTTATACTAATGTGGGGTGCTTGTCAAGTTTGAATTCCAATCGCCTGATTTTATAAACGCGAATTCAGATTTTTTCATTGACTTTTCCGACTGACGCCCGCGGATTTTATGCCGTTTATCAACTTGGTGGAAGTCAACGCCCGCGGCACAAACAAATCGCTGGTCATTTTATTTAACCATCAGGGTGTGGTGGAACATTACAGTTTAACGTGCTCCAAAATCTACAAGCACCGCGGGCTGTTTAACTGATCGCCCGCGCGAGACATTATCTGAAGGGGAGCTGTTGGCGACGGGCGGAATACGGCGTGTCATCACATTGCATTCCGCCGCGAACTCAACGCTGCCGCATTGAGCTACGGTACGTAAATCTCTGTCAATCTTGTAGAGCACCGGATGATAATCCGGTGGTTGACCCAGTGCTGCCAACCAACCACCGGGTTGTCACCAAGGTGCTCTATAACCACGACGCGCCCGCCGAGCACCGGATGATAATCCGGTGGTTGACCCCCTGCCGCCAACCAACCACCGGGTTGTCACCACGGTGCTCTACCGCGATGCTCCACCCAAAAGGGCCAAACTTTTGTTGCCGATAGTCGTATAGTGCGCTAAGATGGAAGTTGCGTGCGACTCATTGGCCGCTCTGGCTGTTCAGCGAGGGAAGCGCTACGAGTTCATTTGAAAGGTGGTCCTGATTTATGAATGGTACTTTTTCCAATCCGCGCGAGCGGCCAACGGCAAGCATCCGGGGAGTTCAACAGTGCATAAGGGCAATATTCAGTATTATCCTGGGCGGAATGTGTCTGGGGTTTATGCTCATGGCGGCGCCGCGTGCCCAAGCGGCGGTGAATATTCTCATCAACCACAATACGCTTGCCAACACTGGTGAAAACCTGCAGGAGCATGTGCTGACGCCGCAAAATATCAGCAGGGGGAAATTCGGCAAACTGTTTGTCACGCAACTGGGCGGGGTGGATTACGGCCAGCCGCTGTTTGTCTCGCACGTCAATATCACCACCGGCCCGCATCGGGGCGTGCAGAATATCATCCTTGCAACCACGTCCCGCGATACCATTTGTGCCATCAACGCCGATGACGGGCAGGTGCTATGGAACCGCAATCTGCTCAAACATTTTGACAACGCTTCGGATACGATCAAAGCGCAGGAGAAAAACCCCAACTGGGCCGCCCGAAACGAACCGCTGGAAGATACCCCGGCCATTGATCTGGCGACCGGTGTGGTTTATGTGGAATGCGAGGAAACTGAAAAAGGACCGGGGACTCATGGCCAACTGCACTGGATTCATGTTCTTTCTTCGCTGCGCCTCAGCAACGGGAAATTCTATGCCCACCAGATTAAAATTTCAGAAAGCGGGCCGCGCGGCCAATACATCGCCGGCCCAACGGTGCGCAAAGCCAATGGTCAATTGGACCATTTTTACGGCTTTGAAATCACATTCCGCTATCTGACCATTGATCCGGTCAACCACGTTTTATACATGGCCTGTGCCGATCCGGGTGATATTGGACCCTACAACGGCTGGATTCTCGGCTATGGAACGGTTAAAAACCAGGACGGCAATTTACCGGTGAAGGCGGTCTGGAGCGTCACGCCCAATGGCTGGGCCGCTGGAATATGGGGCGGGCCCATTGCCATTGACCATGCAGGCAATCTTTTTGTTGAAACCGGTAATGGCACGTTTGAAACGCATCTTATTGCGGCACCGTATCGTGGGCGACTTAAAGTTGATTCGCCCAATTTGCAGGTCCCCGCTTTGGGGGATTTTGGTGATGCGGCCCTGAAGCTGATTCCGGATTCTGATACCCGCCAACATCGTGATAACCCCAACGGCTTCGGGCTGCATGTCGCCGATTATTTTGTGCCTACGAATGAAAACATCCTTCTGCGCACCGACCAGGATCTCGGATCTTCCAGCCCGGTGCTTCTGCCGGCTTTTGTCGGAGACAGGCAGCACCGCCATCTGCTGGTCATCAATGATAAGCCGGGGACTATTTATTTACTGGATCGTGATGATATGGGCGGATACCACGGAGGCAAAAAGGGGGACGGCCATTCCGGATATAATGCGGTCGTTCAGACCTTACCCCATGCGACGGGCAGCGGCTTCAGCTCCGGTGCCTTTTTCGCAGGATCCCATCGGCACAGCGGCTGGATTTATTACGCGGAGGTAAGCGATTTCGCCAAGGCCTTTCTTATTTCTCACGCCCACATCAAGCCACAACCCGTTACCGAATCCAGGGATAGATTTCCGTATCCCGGTTCCACTGCTGAAATATCGGCCCATGGAACACGCCACGGTATTGTCTGGTGGTTGAACCGAAATAAAAATCGGATGGTGGCTTACCGTCCGGATAATTTTCGCACGGAACTATTTGACAGTGACCGGGGCACCGGGCGCGACGGTCTGTCCAATAAACTTGTGGGGCGTGAAATTGATATGAATTCCACCCCCACCGTGGCCGATGGCCGGGTGTATGTCAGCACCACAAAAGCCTTGAACTGCTATGGATTGCTGCACTGATAGCGCGGACGACATCGCGGCTTATTTTTGGCGTGCCCGTTGACTCCGCATTGCGCGGCGGCGTGCAGTGGGGCGTGGCGATCTTCCACGACGTGCAGTGGTGAACATCTCACGGGCGCGCGGCGCGAATGCGGTATCGCGGCCGGCCTACGGTAAGGCCTTTGCCGGTCAGGCGCATGACCCAGAAGGCCATATAGGACAGGCCCGCAAGAGCTAATATGATTCCCATTCCCCGGAAAGCTCCGTTGGCGGCCAACAGCGAGGCATCGTAGGCGAAGAGGGTAAACAACCCCACCAGCATAATGCGTTCGCCCCGTTTTCGCGGTGCTTCGTGATGATTAAATATTTGCCGCAGGACCCAACTGAAATAAACCACCGCCACCACCGCCGGACCGATTGCATCGATCAAAGCGCCGCGTGTGATACCGCCGCGCAGCAGCATGATTAGCATGGCAAACGCATCAATGAGCGCCACTGAGGCCAGGAGCTTCCAGATGCCGGTAATGCGCAGCCGGGGGCGTTTGGATTCCAGGCGATAGGAAACAGCGGTGGCCACGGCGATATGCGTAAAGAGAAACAATGATAAAATCAGAAATCCCGCATCCGGCCGGCCGATCAGGCAATTCACCGCGCGGATCAGGCCCAGGGCGATAAAACCAATGTATCCCAGATATTTTCCGGTGGCGTTATAAAACACAATCATCAGGCTGATCACCATCGCCAGCATCAGCGCGACGGGAAAGTGCAGCGGTTCAAACCAGGACAACAATGTTGCGGAAAATAATCCTAACAGCATCAGCACCAGGCTTAACACAATGACCGCCGGCACACTAAGCCGGCCGCTGGGAATAGGCCGCCACGGGGCAAACAGACGATCCCGCCGCGAATCCAGCAGATCATTAAGCGTCATCCCGAAGGTGTAAAGAAAAAACGAGGCCAACGCCGCCAGGGCAAATTCAGCGACCGGGTCCCTGACGGCGCTGTAGCCCGGAATTTTGAGAAACATCAGTGTCCAGACATCCGCCACCGCTGTCAGCGCTAAAGCCACGCGCATAATTTGAAAAACAGCCAGTATGGACCGCATGGCGACTCCGATGGTTAGTGCTCTGTCACGCCCGCAAATTAAGCCTGGTATTGATAATCATCGACAATCGCCACGACACAGGCATCCACCGGCAGCGGTGGATCAAACGGATTGGCCGCCTCACGCCCCTCTTCATAGATCACCAGTGACCCATCCGAGGCACCGGTTACATCCACTGCCAGAATCGTCCAGCGGATCGGCTGTTGATTAAAATCCAACGGCTCAAGCAACACTAACCGCTGCGTTTCCAGGCCCGCAAGCCGAACGCGGGCTTCAATTCGACCAATAACTTTACCTAAGTACATACGTTATTCCACAATCCCGCTGGTTCTAAGTTCCCGGATTACCGGCCCCCGGCGGGCGAATCAACCAGTGCCATAATACCCAGCCGCATGGGGCAATGGGCATCCGTTTTAAGCATCGTCTGCACGCCCCGGCCATCACTTACCACCAGCACCCGCATACCCTTGGCCGCGCCCAGCACATCCGCCGCAATTTGTGGAAAGCCGCTGGGCTGACCGCTGGCGGGATCAATGGGTTGAACAATTAAAAGCCGCGCCCCGGCCATGGAGGCGTGCTTTCTGGTGGCGGTTACCGTGCCTTTAACCATGGCAATAAACATACAGAGCCTCATGACATCCGCGCCCGGCGGACAGATTATTTCAACTGCGTTTGAAAACCAGTTGGCCGTTGGCATCGACACGATCTATTAACGCGATAACTACGGCATCGGTGGAGGTGCTTTTCATACTTGGGGTCATGCGGGCCGAACTGCCCTGCGTAAGGACCACGAATTCCCCTTCGCCGGCACCGAGATCATCATTGGCCACCAGCACGGTTTGCCCCGGCACAAGCTGTCCGTCTTTGAGGACATGCGCCTGGGCCAAGACCAGTTTTTTTCCATCAAAACCGGGATCTTTTACGGTTGCGACAACCGTGCCGATAATTTTTGCGATAATCACAGACAGCTCCAGTGCAGGTTCAATTTTCAAGGGCGATTATCGCACGCAAAGGCCTCCTTGCCAAGGCAGCCAGACGATTGGCGATCCACAGATTTTATCGATTAGCCAGATTTCCACCCGTAGCTCAATGCGGCAGCGTTGAGTTGTATGCGGAATACGAGTTGATGACACGATGCGTTAGCCTGTCGCAATTGGCAATCCGGAAATGTCAATGGAACCACGCGAGCAGCGATCCACAGATTTTATCGATTAACACCGTTTTCCACCCGTAGCTCAATGCGGCAGCGTTGAGTTGGAATCGAGATGCGATTTGATGGCACGATGTTTCTTCGGGCGGCGCGACCGCCACGGCGCAGTCGCACCCTCGTCAGTCCGCGTTGCGAACCGCATCCTACCGCGACGCTTCCGCATCGGGCTGCTGGCGCAGGTGTAGCCCCATGCGGAGGCGCCGGGGCGAATGCGGCCGGCCGCGCGCGACTTGGATATTGGGGGGACGTGCCTCCCGCATCGGCAACGTGCCGACGCGTTTAACGCACACGTCCCGGAATTACGGTCATCAGCAACCCCACCAGGGCCATCGCGCCGCCACCGAATATATAAACGGCGGTGGCTTGCGTATAGCGCCCGAAGATCAGATTGTGCGTTTTATCAGCCAGCGAATGGGAAGCGTGCAGGCCGGTAAATAACAGCGCAATGCCGATGATTAAAAGAACAATTCCTATAATGCGTTGAGTGTTCACGTTGTGTACTCCTGAACATTAATGGGTTCTTCCACGATGGGCCTCTGCAATTGCCCCCGGCGCGATTGGGGTCCGAGGATACAACACAGATTTCTTCCCACATCGCGAACTATTTTTTAGTATTATTGAGCACGTCCTCTTTCTCCAAATAAGGTGTCTCCAGACATTAACTGACCCCAACTTACTAAGTATAAGCAAGCAAACGCCGTACCAATGGTAGCATCAAGCGGTTTCCGCAGGGGCTGTTCAGCGCGTGAACCTTAAATTTCCCTCGACATTTGCGCATCGCCTCCATGCCCGGTGCGGAAGCGTACCAGGGCGATCAAATCGTGAGCAATCACCGGTAAATTAAGCCATTACATGGGTGTCCCCAAAATTGGCTTCATCAGGGTACCCGCGTAAAACATCCCTCCATTACCCTTGCGGATAAAACATAAAATCACGGGACAAATCAACTGACAAAATTCACGCATTGCATTTTGCAGATTCCGTAAAATCGCCGGTTGGTCGCGGCAATACGGCCACATCAGACAGCCTGACTCGGACAGATTGTCTGATAATTGCAGATTGTAGGCGGGAACGTGCCACATTACGGAATTAGGGCAAATAATTCTTCAGGCACAGCGATTGCTATGTTGAAGAATTGAGGTGGTGTTTGTTTGTATCACCTTTTGGCGGCTGAATTAATAGAGGAATGTTATGAAAATCATTTCTACACTGTTGGTTTTACTGGTGCTCGTTGTGGTTGTGGTGGGTTTCGAGCGCGGATGGTTCCGCGTGTCGGGTGCCAATGGCACAAATAATTCAAATGTCACAATGAATGTGGATAAAGCAAAAATACGCTCGGATAAAAATAAAGTTGTCCGTGATGTGCAACATCGGAGATCGGCGGACACAACACCGGCACTGACCGACGCGCCGGACAATTCCGCAACCGGCCAGGGCAACACTTCCGGTACAGGCGGAACGATGGCCAATGGCCAGGCCGGAACTTCCTCAAGCGGCACAATGGGTAATTCCACAGCGGGCCAAAATGGAAACGCTGGGGCGGCGGGGAATTCCACAAATGGCCAGAACGGAAGCGCGGGCACAGGTGGCACAACCGGTAATTCTGGAAATAGCCAAGACGGAAACTCCGGCGCAGCGGGTAATTCCACAAGTGGTCAAGGCGGAACTGCCGGGGCCGCAGGCAATTCCGGAAACGGCCAAGCCGGAAATTCAGGGACAGGCAGCACAGCCGGTAATTCCACAAATGGCCGGAACGGAACTGCGGGCACAGGTGGCACAGCGGGTAATTCTGGAAATAGCCAAGGCGGGAATTCCAGTACAGGCAGTCCCGCTGGTAATTCCACAGCCGGCCAGGGTGCCCCTGGCACGCCAGGCGGCCAAGTCGCACTTTTATTGTCTATTGACGAACAGACTGGAGCCGGTGGCGCAGGGGGTAATTCCGGAACCGGCCAAGGTGCAACTGCCGGAACGGGTAACACCGCAGGTAATTCTGCGAGCAACCAAGCCGGAAATTCCGGTGCAGGCGGCACCGCAGGCAACTCCGCAAGCGGCCAAAGTGGAAATTCGGGCACAGCTGGCACAGCCGCGAATTCCGGAAATAACCAAAACGGGACTTCCGGCGCAGGTGGCATGACAGGTAATTCTAAAAACAGAAAAAACGGAAATTCCGGTATGGCGGGTAATTCCGCAGCCGGTCAAGGCGGAGCCGCCGGCACAGGCGGCACGGCAGGAAATTCGGGCAATACCCAGGCCGGAAGTTCGGGCACAGGTGGTGCAACAGGTAATCCTGGAAACGGCCAAGGCTCCGCCCCCGGCACCGGCGGAATGGCGGGTAATTCTGGAAATAGCCAAAGCGGGAATGCCGCCACATCGGGAAATTCCGCGGCCGGGCAAAGCGGAAGTTCCGGCACGGGTGGTAATAACGCGGCCGGCCAAAACGGAAGCTCCGGGACAACCGGAATGCCCGGTCACGCTAAGACCGGTCACGGCCCATCTAACGGAACGGCCGGACTGATGCGTAATTCCACCAGCGTGCAAGGCGGACCATCCGCCACAGCAGGCGGCCAGGTGGCACTTTTATTGTCGATTGATCAGGAGACCGGAGCCGGTGGCGCAGCGGGCAATTCCGGAACCGGCCAAGGTGCAACTTCACCGGGCGGCACAATGGGTAATTCCACAGCCAACCAAGGCGGAAATTCCGGCGCAGGTGGTGTGGCCGGCAATTCCGCAAGCGGCCAAAGCGGAAATGCCGGACAGGGTGGCGCAACAGGGAATGCCCGGAGCAATCAAAACGGAAATTCCGCCACGGGCGGCGGCATGAAGGGTAACTCAGCAAATGGCCAGAACGTAACTTCCAAACAACGCAACTCAACGGGCGATTTCCCCAGTGCCCAGGGACCATCTTCCACACCGGGTGCAGCCGTTGGCTCAACCGGCAATTCCGGAAATGGCCAGGGTGCCACCCCTCCCAGCGGCGCTGCTGCTAATGCTGACAATGATCAAGGCGGAACCGGCGATGCCGGCAACACAGCGGGCAATTCCGCAAGCGGCCAAAACGGAAATGCCGGACAGGGTGGCGCAACCGGCAATTCCCCAGCCGGTCAAGGATCATCTTCCACACCGGGCGGAACTGCGGGCAATACTGGAAATGGCCAGGGTGCCACTCCCCCCAGCGGCACCGCAGGTACTTCTGGAAACAGCCCAGGCGCGACCCCTCCGGGCGGAACTGCGGGTAATTCCACAAGCGGTCAGGGTGGCAACGGAGACGTGGGTAATACCGCAGCCAATTCTGGAAATGGCCAAGGCAACTCTTCCGCCCCAGGCGGCATGATGGGCAATAAGGCCAAAACTCATGGCCAACTCGCAATTTCCTCACCGGGCGCTAGGCCGGGCGGTTCCCAGAACCCGCCGACTACCAATCCGGGGCCGGGCGGCAAGCCGGGCACTGGCCCAACGACCAGCCATGGCGCAATACCTCTGAACCAATAAACTTAGTTCGCCGCCAAAGGACCTTTATCATGATGACTCATGCCAACAATACCATGATGCCCTGGATGGGCGGCGGAATGTGGGTGGGAATCGTGATGGGCGTGCTGGTGGTGGGACTGCTGATCTTTGTGGCTATGAAAATATCCAGGAAGTGAACAACAATCAAGCATGGTCGCTCCGCGATCAATCCCACCAATCACCGCCGCATTGCCATGCCACCCTTCGGCGGTAATGCCAACCTGACCAATCAAAATTTATATGACATCGTGGCGTATCTCCGCAAGCTGCAATAGCAGTCAACGTGCGGCTGTCAACGTGCGGCAACTCACAATCACCTCCATCAGGCCTCCGCCGATGGGGTGATGATCCTGCCAATGTCGATGCAACCGGACCCCTACCGGTAGCCGCACAGATACTGCACCACAGATTTCACCGATTAACCCGGATTTCTTTCACTATGGAAGAGAATACAATTACAGCTAACGTCATCGCTCATCGGTGTAAATCTGTGCTAATCTGTGGATCACCGTCGCTCTTCATCATCAGAGAATTGCCGCCACGCCCCGTAACATTTTAAATTTCACATTTTCAATGAACGCCGATCCGCGCAGTCGTGAATTATTTACGCGACATGGTCAATAGCTCAATGCGGCAGCGTTGAGTGGCTGCGCATTGCCATGTGATGACACGGGATATTTCCCCCCCGTCATTTCTGCGGCCCGATCCAGCTTTTTGTGGAATTCCCAAAATAAAAGGTACCTGACACCTTTTATTCGGCCGGATCACAAATTTTGTGGAATTCCCAAAATAAAAGGTACCTGACACCTTTTTTCCGTAAGAGTTGAGTTTTGAGATTTCAGGTGATGGGGTGCCTGTCCCCATTGGCGTAAAGCCAATGGGGGCTTTGATGATTTACACGCGTTGATCCGGATGCGTTAGCTCCGGGATGTCTTCACCCAGAGCTGTGGCCAGGGCGATTTGATGATCCTGCTCCTGCACCAGGATCCGACGCAGATGTTCAGCCAGTGCGTATTCACCAATTTCTTCACATTGCCGGACGCGCTGGCGGTAATTACGAATCGTTTCATTTTCATTGTCCAGATCAAAACGCAGCATATCCTCCGCTTTTTCAGAAGTCCGGACCGCCTTGGGTGAAACGCCGGGCATCCCGCCAAGGTAGTCAATTTGATTGGCCAAAGTGATGGCATGGGAAAGCTCTTCGGCGGCATGGACTTCCAGTTCGGCGGCGATGGTCATGTACGCCGCGCCTTTGATCACCTGGGAATACACGACATAAGCGATAATCGCCTGATATTCCCGCGCCAGGTCCTCCTTCAGGAGATCAATAAGCTCTTTGCGGGACAGGGGTGCTTCAGGCGTTTCTTTAGTCGCTTCTTTCGTATTTTTAGTGTCCGTTGAAGTCGTTATCATTAAATTTCAATTCCTCTTTTAGACGCCCATAAAAAGCGAAACGGGGACGTTCCGGCACGGTTGGCAGAAACGTCCCCGCTGCACACTATGCCCCATTTGGCACTGCCCCACTTTACGCGGCCCACTTGACGCGCCCCACTGACCACTTTTCCCCACTGGCCCACTAATCCACTTCACTTCTATTTCGCTCTTTGTTTTTTGGCTTGCGATGGTCGGCGCGATGCCAGGAATCGCGAACCGCATGTTTGGCTTGTTCCCATTGTAAATTTGATTTTCCCCGGCGCGCCGTCCAGTCACGTGCCAGCATGGGTTCACTTTCCTCATAGCTGCGACCGTTATACTGCGCCTGCGATTCCCAGCCATATTGGTACGCCGGGGCATATTCATCATAGGATGCGCCTTGGGTGATGTAGGGCCGCGTGCTATAGTTGTTACGCCAATAGCCATGTTCAACGGTGGGATCAATATCTTCCGCCACCGCTTTACCGGCCAGTCCGCCCGCCACGCCACCAATCACCGCACCCGCAGCCGCACCGGCAAGCGTCCCAACAGGACCGGCAACCGTCCCAATAGCGGCACCAGCACCCACGCCGCCGATGACCCCGCCTGTGACGGCACCCACGCCGGCTCCCACCGGATGTGCACCGGCTGCGCCGCTAAGTGGATCACGATTCGCATCATGCTGTGATTTTTTCATTTCCTCGGATTTTTGTTCGGTTTTCATTTACCAACTCCTGGCCAGACAATAAAGATAAAATCATGCTCATGGAAAAAATCCATGATGCAACACAACCTACGGAATATGAATATGCAAACGTCATACCAACAACAGAATTCTCCGCGTCTACGCATCTTGCCCTTACATATTCCTAGAAACTGCGAGGATCGGGCGACCGCTCGAGGGAGGGGGTGCAACCGACAAAACGGCGTTATCGGACAAAATGCCCCGGACACATTGTCCGATGCGGACAAGAAAACGGCGGGCGGGGGCTATAATATGATTGATTTTCTCGATAATGTGGATGCGGCACAGCAATTGCATTCCACGGTGGGGGGAAAAATTTATGAAATGAAATTATGACGTTCATGCGCCAACCGGCGGTTACTCGGACCGGTATCGGTGCGCGAAATCCTTACGCGACCAGATCGCTCTTGCTGATGCGATTGGAATCAAGCGTAACGTCTCCGAACTGTGACAATGCGCTGCCGTCGCGGATCGTGGCATCCTGCCTGATGTCGATGCCATCACGTGCGAGAATATTACCCGCAAAAGCGCTGTCGGCCCCCAGCGTCGCCGAGCCGCCCACCTGCCAGAAGACAGCCCCTTTCACCCAACTCCTCGCACCGCCATTGATTGAAATAATTGACGAATCGCTGCCGGTGGTCAGCGTGGTGCCAACCTGAAAAATGAATTGCGCGTGGGGATCATCCTGGTCTTTGAGCGTCAGGGTTCCATTAAGCGTGGCCCCCCCGGAAAAGCGATAAACGCCGGGTAATAATGTTAATCCTCCAAGGTCCTGCCCGCTAAGGTCATGCGTTAACGGCATCGCTTCCGCGGCGTTATAAGCGGTGGTAAGGTCCGTATGGGCCTGAAGCGCCACTGCGTCGGCGGTGCGCTTGGTGTGCGGCGCGGCGATAGTTCCCGGCGGAAATCCGGTAATCTCCGGGCCGTGGCTGGTCCCCACATCCCCGCCCTGAATAGCGGTTTTACCGGTATTGTCAACTGTGGTACCGGCAAGCACCGCAAAGTAGTTCGCTGAATCGAGTGTAATGGAATTGAGGGATTGCCGGGGCGCGGTGGAATGGGGGGGAACGACCAAGAGAACAACTGTTTTATTTTTCCTGGCTGAGTTTTTCATGGCTGGTTCTCCAAGTGTCGAAAGCGCGGGCGCGGTATGTGAATAAACATTCACATACCAAACTGAGGCATCACTATCGAGAGAACAAGCCGGTGGTCGCCTGAACTGGTGGGGGCGCCGGAACGATCCATTTCGCGGTTAACCAACAAGGAGCCGCCATAATCGCGCGACATGCGGTGCTATGCCTGTGCACCACAGAATAGATTATAACAGAAAATCCCAAGCCGTGTATTTTTGCATGTATTTTTTGCAAAAATTATTCCGGCTGACCCGCCGCATGTCTGCCGCCCGTGTTTAACCGCAGAGATTGTGCTCCACCGATTTACGCCCCGTAGCTCAATGCGGCAGCGTTGAGTTCGCCGCGGAACAGGGTGTGAGGCCACGGTACGTTTCGCGTCCCGTCGCGATGGGCACGGCACGGACCGCGGAGAACGCGGATAATGCCTGCGGTTGCCTCGGGCGGTGAACTGGGATCGGATAAGCCAAAATCGCCGGCGTCAAGCGCGGGCATAAAAACAATTTGGAGGCCCATAACGGAATGGGCCTCCAAATCGGAACGGGGGATGGGAAAACAAGCTGTTGTTATCGCCTTGAAGTGATACGAGTCTACCCATCGCCAACTTACACGTTGTTCACACGCACGCTTCCTGCATCGCCAGCTCATTGATGGGAGTACGCGCCAGGACGGTGAGCTTTTTATCGCACTGCTCCTCTTCCTTGAACGTCAGTTGCAGAAGGTCTGCGGTTGATTCATCACGCAGCAGCAAGGCAAACGCCCGCACTGTGCCATAAGCCGCCATTTCGTAATGCTCAACTCTTTGAGCGGCGGCAATAAGCCCCGCATCGCGCACCGCCGGCGAATAATGTTCGCCGGCGATTTCCTCGCCTTCGGCGATCAGGGCTTTCATGGCTTCGCAGGTTTTGCCCGTTGGTTTCTCATCCAATGTGGTAAATAATTCCTTCAGCCGCTCCACATGATCGCGTGTTTCCTCCAGGTGATTGAGAAACGCATCTTTGAGCGCCGGCAACGTCGCCGCCTCCGCCATTTTCTTCAAAGCTTTGACCAGTTGCGATTCCGCGCTATAGATGTCGCGGAGCTGATCAACAAATAAGGCTCGAAAATCTTTAGTTTTACCCATGGTAAATCTCCTGAACGACGAAACCCGCCGACGATGCCGCAAAGCCTGCGGTTGCCAATGATCACACTCTGTCGTCCTACAGGGACAACCCCCGAGGACCAACAGGCAACATCCGCGTTGTCTTAAAGCAAATGCGGTGCCAGTGGTTGACAAATGCTCTGCGTGGGCCTCACATTGATGTGTCGCGATAGTTAATTAATAACGGCATTCCCGCACGGGATAAGCCAATCCGCACGGGGACACCGCAGACGTTCTTCCAGCATAATGAGGGACGCCCGATCAATGCAGTCGCGGCAAAACGACGTTATCAGACATAATGCCCCGGACATATTGTCCGATGGGAACATTCATCCGCGTAATCCGCGTGATCCGCGGTCTTTTTTACAGTCTATTTTGCAGGGCATATTGCGTGCCGCGGTTTTAGGGTGGAATTCTCTGCGGCACGGCCTCACTGCGTACCGTAATTTGCTGCGATAGAGCAGCATAACTTGAAATCCGGGATCTGAAATCTGAAATCCCAAATTACGCGGAAACGCCTCGCTGGAATGTTCTACGCGTCCGGACTCGCCGCCTCCCTCTAACGCCTCCAGTAACCTGTGCCCTTCGGCCCCTATCAGCAATAGCAAACAACTGCGTGTCCCTCTTTACACTACCTGTGGTAGCTTCAGGCCGGTACGCGCCGCATTGGCCGGGTCAATTTGGCGTTGTCCGCCAGAATGTCGCCATGATAGGACCGCGCACGCTGATCCATAAAATGCGGACTCCCAAGAAATCGCGGAATTCAAAGAATATGAGCGCGGCACGGAAATTGCATCGTTATATCGGCGGGGGCCACTGCAATTGCTTCTTTGGAATGTTGATATGGGTATGTCAACATGTGTGGAGCAACCCTGGGATGGCCGCCCGCCGATGCTCGAAAAAAGGAGTCTGTATCATGGGTCTGATTCTTCTGATTATTCTGGTTCTGTTACTCGTTGGCGCTTTGCCCACATGGGGTTACAGCAGCTCCTGGGGGTACGGCCCCACAGGTGGCCTGGGATTTATCCTGCTGGTTGTCATCGTCCTGCTTCTGATGGGAGTGATTCCCGGTCGATTTTAATGTTGAAGGCAGGCGGCAGCGGAATTTAACGCCCGGCCTGTACAGGCAACGCCTGAATCCCGGTGCGGCGGAATACCACCTCCCGTAGCCGCGGAAACGAATATGTTGTGTGGTCTATGTTTTATTCCGGTCTAACCAAGGAGACGTTTATGAAGTTCACTTTGCCCCGTTTTGTTCTGGCCTCCGCTCTGGCGGGCACGCTGGCTCTGGGTGTCGGGGGTTGCTCGCAATCCTACCATTCCAATAATAATATGGCCAGGATCAGCCTCCATCCGGAGCATCATACAGTGCAGGTGGGTAGTACGGTCTGGGTGCACGCCACCACGCTGGATCTCACCAACTCCAAGCTCCATTGGAAGGTCTCCCCCACCACCGCGAAAATTATGCCGGACAATTCACGGGGCAATCAGGAAGCGAGATTTTCCGCATCCCAGCCGGGTGGATATATGGTTACCGCCTATGCCAAGAATGACGGCCAATGGGTGGTGGGCCGCACCAGTATTACTGTGATGAGCCAGGGCAACCAATAATAAGGGGGACGTATGGTAATGTCGTTATTCATGATCGCTACGATACCGCTGATCGCAGCCGCTGTGATCGCTCTACGTGCTCGTCGCACGGGCGATCCCCGGCGACTTCGGCCTTACAAGCCCAGGGAGGCACCACGGGACGTGATATCCGAATCAGTGTCCGGATATGGCCGTATACCCGGTGGCGCGGTATCCAGAAATCCAGGTTGAGAGAAACAACATACTCTGTCGGCTGGTTCATGAGCTGTGGTATTCCGGTGCACCGCGATACCACAACGTATGAATGCCGCTGGAATATCTCGGGTATTTTGTCGGTGTTTTTAATTGGTTGTCTCCAATTGCACAGATGAAAACCATAAAAATGAAGCAAGTTCAGGAATGTTCCGCGCCCGACGTGTTCACGCCCGGCGCGGCGTTCCCCGAACGAATAAAAAAGGAAAGCTCACATGAACAGAACTTATGCAAAACTTGGAATGGCATTGGCGGCTGCGGTCGCTTGTGCCGGGTTTATTTCCGCTTCCGGTCCAGCCGCTCAAGCGGAAATCGTACTGACCTCGGCCAGCCCGGTCGGCACTGCCGGCTCCGCTGCCGGTACGTATGATTACACCTATTACCTGACCTTTGGTACTTCCGGATCTACCCTGCTGGGTTCAGGTCTCAATCAGGCCTTTGTCAGCCTGAACTTAGGGGGAACCGCCGCCGCCCTTACGGCCACCCCCACCTTCACGATGACCAACACCGGAATAACCGGATCGTTTGGCAGTCCAGCGGACACCAGCATGGACGGCGGCACCTACAAGTTCATGTACACCGGAAGCAAGTATGTTTCCTCCGGTACGGAAGCTATCGGGTATATCACGGTGATGTCCACCGATTCCAGTACCTTCAACAGCCCTACGCTTAATTTCATGTCACAGGCCGCCACCAATGTGACCATTACCAATCCCAATGGCCAGACGGACCTTGTACAGAAGCAGGTGAATATTCCGGCCAGTGCCGCACCCGCCGGCGGACCTCCCTCCGCTGCTCCACTTCCTGCGGCCCTGTGGCCCACGCTGCTGACCTTGGCCGGCATGGCTGTCGTTGGCGGTCTGAAGTTTCGTCGCACAACACTCTAAAATGAGCTCACCGTGCACGAGTTCGTGATGATAAATCTATGATCTGACGTCACACAAGCCGGGAATATCTTTCCAAAAAATGGTATTCCCGGCTTTTTTTGCTTTCCCCGCGCCTGAACTGTGCAATGAATGAAGCGCTAGGGGGGGACTATGTTACCGCCAAGGATGGAAATCAGGGGGCAACTTACCGTCAGGGAAAGGGCCACCAGACTATCCAGGACTCCTGAACGCAAACAGCTATCGGAGCGAAAGGCATGAAGACCACTGAACACCTCGAGATATTGGTTATTGAAGATAATCCCACCGAACGTGCCGCGATGGAACGCCTGCTGACCCAGGCGGGGTACAATGTCAAAGTGACGGACTCCATCGAAAAGGCTTTAGATTTTGTGGACCGGGGGATCGACGGGATTGTCGCCGGCGTGATTGCGGGCGACATTTCAGGCCTTGATCTCATGGCCCACTGGCGAACTTATTTTCCTGAAACTCCGCTGCCGCTGGTTCGTGAAACGCAATCGGTGGACAAACTGGTTCAAGCCATCAACGCCGGGCACCACCACGGCATGGATAATCTTGTGGATGCCAGACTTATGCTCACCCGGCTCATGGGGCTGGTGCAGGCCTGCCAGACGAATGCCAAGTCCGCCGGTGCCGCAGACGAACCGGAATTGGATGGCACCAAGGATGGGATGTTAGGCCACTCCTCGGCGATGAAGAATGTTTTTCGTTTGATCGCCCGTTCCAGCCAGGCCTTCAGCACCGTGTTGATTCTGGGCGAATCCGGAACCGGCAAAGACCTGGCGGCCCAGGCCATTCACCGAAATTCTCCGCGCAGCGCCGGAGCATTTATCGCCCTGAACTGCGCGGCCATGCCGGAATCCCTGGTGGAAAGCGAATTATTTGGCTATGAAAAAGGTGCGTTTACCGGAGCCGCCGGCACGCGTGTGGGCCGCTTCGAAGCCGCCAGCGGAGGCACTTTATTTATTGATGAAATTGGCGATTGTTCCCTGCCGCTGCAAGCCAAGCTGCTGCGGGTTCTGGAAAACCGCATTGTGACCCCGCTGGGCGGGCATCGTGAAATCAAAGTTGATACGCGCGTGGTGGCCGCCACGAGCCGTGATCTGCCGGCGATGGTTGCCAAGGGCCAATTCCGCGAGGATTTGTACTATCGCCTCAATATCATCACCATTCGCATGCCGCCGCTGCGGGAACGTGCGGAGGACATTGCGTTGCTGGTGCGCGGATTCATTGAACGCGTGAACCTGCAAAATGACTGCAATGTCACATCGATCAGTGCGCCGGCCCTGGAAGCGCTGGAACGTTACCACTGGCCGGGGAATGTGCGGGAACTCCTGAATGTCATTGAGCGCGCCATGGTGTTGTCTGATAAGTCCAGAACCACGCTTGTACTGGGGGATCTGCCACCCGCGATCGCCAAGCCATTCATCGAAGCCGCAGTGCCGCCGCATCCTTTTACCACCGTCAACTTTTCCGGCGACTCCGGCGTGTCCTCACCCATGAGCGACGGGCCGATACTGACGCTGGCCCAACTTGAACATCAGGCCATTAACGCCGCGATGATCCGTTTTTCCAACAACCGCACCAAAGCCGCCCACGCCATCGGCATCTCTGTGCGCACCCTGCAACGCAAACTCGCCCATCGCGAGGAGCCATCCGTCATACTACTTCGCACAGAAATGAAATAGTCCCCCCATGGCACCGTGGCAAAAGCACCCCGTTCCCCCGCCGCCCGTTCCCCACCACGCGGTGAAAGGAAACGCCATGCCGCGCCCCCCCCAACATTCCCGTAGCTCAATGCGGCAGCGTTGAGTTTGCCGCGAGTTGCAATGTAATGGCACGACATGCCTTCCCCCGTCGCCGGCAACCCAGCGCACACCCAGTGAGACCGCGGTATTTTTCCCGGCGCAATCCCGGCCATTCCCCGGAAAGCCTCCCGGCATAGCTTTTCGTAGAATTCCTCCGATAAAAGGTACCTGACACCTTTATTTCAAAACAAAGGTGTCAGGTACCTTTGTTTTGCGTCACAGTTGACTGCCGACATCGATGACCGTACAACGCATCGTATGAGTGATACGATTCCCGCAACTTCAGAACCAAAACATTCATGGCTCACACGCGAGGTGCTGTTTATCTGCCTTTCTGCGTGTTTTGCGGACCTGGGTTATCAGGCTGTACTGGCGATATTCCCCCTGTTTCTCGTGATGAATCTGCACGCGGCAGTCTGGGTATTCGCGTTGGCTACAGCCATCAGTTATGGCCCGGGCGCGCTATTTGGTTTAATGGGCGGTCGGCTGGGCGACCGTTACGGACATAAGAAAATAGCCTTGACGGGTAATTTATTTATTCCGCTTTTATCTTTAGCCGGGCTGGCGGCAACGCCGGTGGCGGCGGTGGCCTTATTTGCCGGGGGCTGGTGGGCCAGGAATTTCCGATCGCCGCCGCGGCGCACGCTTATGACGCACATGGTGTTACGCGCTAATCGCAGAAAAGCGTTTGGGTTGTTGCACGCATTAGACATCGGCGGCGGATTTCTGGCGGCCACCGGCACCATGATCCTGATTTGGGGCGGCACACCGTTAAAGATCATATTTCTGGTCACCATTATTCCGCTGCTTTGTTCCAGTGCGGTTCTGGCGCTGGTGCGAAATAGAAAAGTTGAAGAACCGGATGTTGCGGGTGCGGGTGCAAAAGGTTCCGCCGGAACGGGGAACACGGCTGATGCAGCCGCCGATACGGGCCGTCGGACTTTGTATCGCCGCTTGCTCTGGGCCACGGGGTTATATGGATTCAGTTCCTTCAGCTTTGGATTTCCCATTCTTACCGTTGATCAGGCCACCGGCAGCCGGGCGTTGGCGGTTTTGGCGTATGTGGTTTTTTTCGGCGTCTCGGCGCTGACCGGCCTGGTGGTTGGTAAATTCAATAAGCACAATGTGAAAGCATTGGCCTTGGCGGGATATCTGGCGGGCGGCATTGGGGCCGGCGGTATGGCGGCGGTTAGTGCCCTGCACGGTTCGGCGTTTTTGTTTTACCCGGTGGTGGCGTTAATGGGATTGGCGCTGGGAGTGATTGAAACCCTGGAACCGACGATTATTTCACTGATTATTCCCGCCAAGAAAACCGGCAGCGGCATGGGAGCTTTAACCGCCACGCGCAGTTTGGGGTTATTTTTTGCCAACATTCTCATGGGCTTGCTGTATAACATTCACGCCTCCTGGGTGTGGGCGTATGGCTACGCGGCCATTTTAGGTGTGGTGGCCGCCGGGATTTTACTTTCCGCCCCACGGGTAGAATTTGAATCCTGATTTGAGATTGCGGCCAGCGCCAGCGTGTCGCATTCACCGCGCTGCCGCCATCCTATAGCATCGGAGATCAGTCGCTATTTTTCCCGGAACCCGCGATGGCGGCTTTCTCGGCTGCGATAAGAGTTGCGGCGGAGTCACCAAAATTTAACTCATTGGGCGCAAGCAATCCGCCGCTAAGGACAATTTTTATTCCCTGATCAACGGTCCAGTCGGTATTGCGTACGTCATGTTCCCGCACCATCTGGAAAAAGCCGCTGGTGGGGTTGGGCGTCATGGGGATAAAGATGGTGACATACTTTTCACCGCGCGATGTATCGGTAATTTCGTTGGTGACAAACGCGATGGTCCACAGCCCGAGGCGTGGAAATTCGACCAGCACCACGCGTTGAAATCCGGCTCCCCCGCCGCTTTGCCGAAACACGCCGATGACCTGTTTGGTGGTACCGTAAATGCCTTTCAACAGCGGCAGATTTTCAACAAAGCGATCCACGCCATTGAGAATCCGCCGACCGATTACGAAGGTCGTTAACACGCCCATCAGGTAAATAAATCCGGCCGTCAGCAGCACGGCCAGCACAGGCGCGAGATACCCGGCGGCTCTGCTGGTATCAATGGGGCCAAAGCGGCCAAAAATATTGGATTCAAGCATCCAGTGCGCTACAGGATATGAAAAGCCCGTGGCAAACTGATAAATAAAGCTCAGGATATACAGCGTTACAAGCAGGGGAATCAGGACGACAAAACCGCCGATGAAAACCGATTGCATGTGCCGGCGAAATTCACCCCCCTGGGGAACTTTGCGTAATTTTTCCGGGGGCGATCCGGGCGAAGATGGTGCGGGCTTCTGTGTCATATATAGTACATCTGTCCTCCGCGACTCTTCTGCCCGACCTGCTCCACAAGCGTCGCGAGTGTTGTGGAGTCCATCACGTCACACATGGCGGCGGAAATGCGGGTCTGCAGTATTTCTACCGCCATTTCGCCGGGCTTCATATCATCATGGAGTTCAACGTTTTCCTGCGTGAGTTTCTTGCCTTCCAGGCGTCCGATGACTTCTCCCACGATAATATGTTCGGGGCTGCGGGCCAGGCGGTAGCCCCCCATCGCCCCGATTTTTGAGATTAAAAATTTACCGCGCGCCAGGGATGACAAAATCGATTCCAGAAATTTTGGTGGTAATGCTTCGCGGGCGGCAAGTTCCCGCGTTTGGATGTACCCACGCGGATACGCCTCACACAAACAAATAAGCGCACGAATTCCATATTGCGTGCGTTTGGAAAGCTGCATGGATACTCCGTAAAACCGAAACCTTCAGGCCCTTCTGCGGCCCTGGGCCAAACCGATGTGTCACACGGACCAAGCCCGTGGGCTGCCGAGGTATCCGGTAGAGTCGAAAAAAGCTGACCCCACCTCAACCGTGCGAACACGCCTGAAATTGTACGCCTTCAGTTGGTCCGGGGCAAACCCGTGCCGCCTGAGAGCTATCCGACTTTGTCCCCTGCTTTGTCGCCTGTTGGGCGCATGGGAGTTACGGTGTTATCATGCCAAACCGTTGGCTTGGCCCCTGCGCGGCAAGCCAGGACCTGACCGGCGGCGGTGGTTTTCAACCTCTTTTCCTGCTTTTGAAATGGTGCAATGATGGCATGGCGGCGGCATCTGATTTTTCTGTTTTTGTTTCTCATGCTCTTATCCGGGACAGCCTTTACCTGCCGGGGTGCTGCCACGGTGGCCAACTGGGGTCCCTGGCCCAAAGGGGACCAGCCCCGTACCGTGGGAATAAAACTGGTGCGGAACCTGCTGGCGCGCAAACATTTTGCCATGGCCCACGGATTTTCGTATATGGAAAGCTGCGCAGGGTACGCCGCGGCGCAGTTTACCGGCAGTATCGGGGAGAAGCATCTCCTGGCGGCCGTGGTTAAGCGCTATGCCGTTGTCCTGACCCGGCGCGGACGCAAATATGTTCCGCCTCCGGTCAATGTGGACAACAGTGTATTCGGACTTTTACCGTTGGAAATCTATCAGCAGACCGGCGGCAAGCCTTACCTGAAACTCGGCATGCGCTTTGCCTTGGCCCAGTGGAGCAAGCCGATTGCCGGAAAACTTAGCAGGGAAACCAATTATTATCTTGACGGAGCCTTCAAGCTGGCGGCGGTACAAATTCATGCGTTCCAGATCACGCATAAAAAACGTTATGCCCGAAGAGCGGTGCGGGAGCTGCTGCTTTTTATCAAAGATTTTCAACAGCCGGACGGATTATTTTTTCATGGCATTAAGGCCCATGTTTATTGGGGACGCGGCGACGGATGGATGGCCTCCGCGTTAACCGAGGCGGTCACCGGATTACCCGCGACGATTCCGGGTTATGCCCATATGATGACCAGCTATCGGGCGATGATGGCCGGATTACTGAAGTATCAGGCCAAAGATGGAATGTGGCGACAAGTGGTCAACGACCCCAAGGCCTGGAAAGAATCTTCCTGCACCGGCATGTTTACTTATGCCTTGGCGGCGGGCGTAAATCATGGGTGGCTGCGCGGCAGCAAGTATCGCACAGCGGTAAGAAAAGGCTGGCTGGCGTTGTGCCGCCGGCTGGACAGCAAATATAATGTTCGAGATGTGTGCATATTAACAGAACACGCCAATAACTGGGCCTATTATTTAAGCCGCCCCAAACAGACCGGCAATCTGCACGGGCAGTTTTCCATGATGTGGGCCGCCCGGCAACTGTGCCGCTGACAGGGGGGAAAGCGGTTGGTGCTTGAAGGTTAGCTGCCCGGAATAACTTCCGGATTCAACGGCACAGATTCTTTCCGCCGCCCCGCACGGTAGCCATATACGCCGTAGAAGGTGATGAATGCGTAGGAGAACATCGGCACAATAAAAGAGAATTGAATGCCGAAGTGATCGGCCACGATACCTTGCAGTGGCGGCATCAACGCGCCGCCTAACACCGCCATCATCAGCACGGACGCCGCCTGACTTTTCAGAGGCCCAAGCCCTTCAATAGCCAGTGAAAAAATATTCGACCACATGATGGAATCAAATAGGCCGATACCCAGAATCGCCCAGATCGCAGTAGCACCGACGGACAACATGCCCGTCAGCAGCAGGGCAATGATCACCAGGCTGAAGAGCGCCAGCATGCGCTGCGGGCTTGATGAGCCAAGATAAAACATAACCAGCATGGCCGCCAGCAGCACACCATAATGCAAGGCGTTTTCCCTTCCGGAAATCAGCCGGATTGTGACAAACGCCAGGATGGGAATGGTAATAATGGCGGCGGTTCGCAGACGCTTGCGGACAGTACTTAATGCAAAGGCCCCCATAAAGCGACCAATCATTAATCCGCCCCAGAAAAATGAGAGATACTTTGACGCCGCCTGATGGCTCAGGCCGCCCAGAGCGGGTAAATTCATAAAATTAATGATGGAGCTGCCCACGCACACTTCGCCGCCGACGTACATGAATATCGCAAGCATCCCCAGAACCGTATGCGGGTGCGCCAGTGCGCCGGCCCCGCGCGGAATATGTTCGACATTGGTAAAGTTGGGCAAATCAGCGAACGCGAAGCAGACCGCCAACGCCAGAAACACACCGCCAAAACAGAGATAGGGAATTTTTACGCTCTGTGCGCCGTGGCTTCCAGGGCCATTAAATACCTTAAAAATCAGATAGCCGGCAACGATCGGACCGATGGTTGTGCCCAGCGAGTTGAAGGCCTGCGATAAATTCAACCGGCTCGAAGCGGTGTGCTCAGGCCCCAGAATGGTAATGTAGGGGTTGGCGGCAATTTGCAGCATGGCAAATCCCAGCCCCACGATAAATAGTGCCACAAGAAAAAATGGATACGACAGTAATAACGCAGCGGGATAAAAAAGGAAGCTCCCCGCTGCGGCAATCAGTAAACCGATGATCACGCCGTTTTTATAACCGATGTGGTTAATAGGATCTCCCGCATACATGGAGATCAGATAATATGCCAGCGAACCTGCGAAATAAGCTCCGCAGAATGCCAATGCCACGAGCATGGCCTGAAAATAGTCCAGATGAAAAGCGTCTTTAAAGCGTGGAATGAGAATATCATTCCATACCGACATGAACCCCCAGACAAAAAACAGAATCGTCATCACGGCAAACGGCCCGCGGTATGTGCGCCTTTCAGGCCGTTCGACCGTGCCGGCGCTTGCGCTGCGTGTGCCCATGCTGCTTGCCATGTTCC
>JAKBCC010000014.1 GCA_021808105.1 Planctomycetota bacterium | reverse complement strand
AAACTCGTACTCATCAATAAAACGGGTGCAGCATCAGGCACTGCTGTGGGGACGAATGTCTGGTAATCAGACAAGACTTGACCCGCGGTTAAGGCCGAGCCATAAATTCGGAAATCGGTGGTGGTGCCGGCAAAGGCGGGATCACCAAAAGCATCGAAGCCGCCAATACCGTTATTTTGCGACCCCGTGCCCGTCAATTGCGAAAGATTCAGCCCTCCCGTAACAAACGCTGTGCCCTGCAATACGCCGTTGACGTAATAACTTAGCGTGTCGTTTGTGGAATCATAGGCCATGACTTCCACGGTTAGTTGCCCTGGAATCGCGGCACCGCCTTTCCAGTTCAGTTCAATCTGCCCGGTGCCGCCGCTTTGCATGGTGCCATTGTATAACTCTCCAGTCATGGTCTGGTTATCCATCCGCGACGGATGAGAGATCAGATATTCCGACGTGCTGGGTCCAAAGGAAAACAGCGTACTGTAACCGGTGTCCGCAGCACTGCGGGTAAACACATCCTCAACGCTGAAACTACCGGATATATTGCTTAATGCCGCGTTGGGAATCGCCATTCCCTGCGCGGAGGTGTTGGTGGTGACTAACATACCATTGGCGACTGTTGCACCGCCGGTAAGGATACCCGAGGTGGGATTGGCCCCGGCATTTGCGGACCCGATATCATATACAGTATTCCCGCTTACATTTGAAGCGAGAAAATTCCATTGGTGCAAGGGGGGGGGACTGGCCGAGGGCGTTACAGGTGCCGGGCTAAACGGCGTTACCCCGGCAACCGCGGCAGGCGTGGAATAATAGCCAACCTGGGCGGCTCCAACCGGGCTGGTAACAGAAAACTGCATGTTGGCCGAGCCAACCTGCTGATAGTTCATAATTTCAATGGGGTAATAGCCCGCACTGCCGAACGAAACGTGCGCCGAATTTTCAATGGTCGGGATTTGGGTTGAATTATAACCGGCGGCGGAGACCGCCGTACCGGTGTCGGGCACGTTGATCGTACCACCCACCATCACATTGGCGGCATCGTCCGCCGAGTTGATCTGAAAATTGTAGGTTCCGGCCTGCGGAATTTTGATGTACCCCAACTGATCAATGATCGACTGCGCCCAGGGATTGCCATCGACGGTAGAAGCACCGGCGGCATCTTTGCCGAGATAATAATACGTTGCGGCGTAGCCCCCGTTGCCGGCCGTACCATTGGCCCCATTACCGGGATAGTTAAACGTGTCGGCAGTGTTGAGAAAGCTGTAGGCCGGGGCGGGCAGGTTGTACGTAAATCCGCCGTAACTTGCAGATCCCGTGGCAATATACGATTCGACATTATTGATATCCGCCGTGGTCGGAACAGGATCGGATGGCAACTGTGCCGCGCCGACGTGCCATACTGTGGCCACCAGACCCGCAGTCAGTCCCGTGACATTGTCCGGACTGGTGGTAATGCTGATATTTCCGCCCTGTCCGAACGCGACCGTGGCACCGGCCACCACAGCGCATGCACTGATCAGACCTGCCCGCTGATTGAATGTTCTATTAAATAAATCCTTCATGATGTATACCGCCTTAATCTTTAATTGTTCCCTCCGGCAACGCCGGGATTATGTGAACTTTCCAAAATGACTGTGACTGCCGCCACCGCGGCGGCCGCTAACTTTTCGTGCAGGCCGAAGCTTTAATTGGTTGGCACGTACCATTGCGCCAGGCCAACATCTACAAACTGCCCGCCCACGGTCTGATGCACATGCACCGCCATAACATTTTGTCCGGCGTGCAGCGCGGCCAGTCCCGCAGGCGTGATGGGCAGCGCCACATAGTTTGTGGAGTATCCCGGAGCTGAGGCTGCCAGTACGCCATTGATATATACTTCAATATCTTCATCGTGATAACAGTACACCTCCAGGTTGGGATAATTTCCCGTAGGCATGGTGAAGGTCCGGCGCAGCCAGATATCCGATGTGGTCCAACTGGTGTTGGGCGTCACGTTAGGATCCACGGTTCCAAAGCCCGCCGGACCGGTGCCCCAACTGCTGTCGTCAAAGGTGGCGGCAAACCAGTTAGCGGCCGGCTGTGTCGTGGTGTAGCTCCAGATAATCGGCGTCGTGCTGTCTTGTGCGGTGGGCACAATTTGGTTCACCACCGGGGCCGGCGGAAGCGGTGCCCAGTTATCGGCAAAGGTTGCCCCCTGCGAAGCCCATTTCTTCCAGATGGCCATATTATTGAGCATGGGCATGAACGTGGCACCGACCACCGGTCTGGCGTGCATACCACTCCAACCCGCGATGGTGTCATATTGATCGGTCATTGGCACGCGCCCGGAAGACTGATCCATGAAATTATAAATATCATCGATGATGGCATTAAATACCGGGGTGGAACACATGGTGGCAGTCCAGATTTCAAAATCAGTCTTGGTCTGTGTTACCGTGCTGCGATCCGGCAGGCCCCATTGATTTAGCTGCGTGGCGTAAAATGCGGATTCTTCCTTACGCACGGAGATTGGAAATAATCCCAGCCCCAAAGCCTGATCCCACTGCAGGTTATACAACATGCTCCAGGTACCCGGCTGATCAAAGGCCATACGGTAATGCGTGCCGTCATTATCCACCGCCATCCAGCTTTTTACCCATTCCTTGGCTGTGGCCTGATATTCATTGGCCTCCGTCAGCAATGCCGTGGCGGCGGCCTGGTTGCCGCCAGCCTGCTCCTCCTGACTGCGCATGCGGCAGAGCATGGCATACGCCCCCATCGCGACAATCGCTTTGACCGACAAATTGGCATTGTGGGCCATGAAGCCCAGAAAATCATTGGTGCTTAACTGCAAACCCGGATCATAACCGGATTGCTTTAAATACAGCGCCCAACTGCTGAACAGATTCCAATACTTGGCGGCGAAATCAGCGTTGCCTTCTGCCTTGGCAATGGCGGCCGCCATGATAATCATGTTGCCGCTCTCTTCAATGGGCATATTTTCCCCGCCCGTATTGTAATGACCGACACATATGGGATACGTGCCCAGATCATGGGGAGCCCAGGGAAATGTCCACAGTGGCGTGTTGGCGGAATTCAGCACCGGCACCAGCGAGGCCGCTTCCAATTGCGGACAAAACGTCAGCAGCAACGGCGATGCCGGTGCAATGACATCCACCGTGGCAATATCACCGTTGCTGGTTTCCTCCTTGGTGTACACCATCGGCAGGCCGTTACGATCCGCGGCAATTCCCATGGCCGCCAAAGATTGTCGATAGGCCAGGGACACCAGCGTGGCATATTGATAACCGCCGATTTTATTGGCGTCCGCCAGAACGGCGGAATCAAACGTCTGGCATTGCGCGACCAGCGACGCATAATTGGCATCCGCCCACTGCAACATGCTCGAAGCATCCGTGAATTCCTGCCGCCAATAAGGGGGTTCATTCACATTAAAATAATTGATGGCATAAACTTCATCATACGCCACCAGCACATGCCGGCTTACTGTGGCCTGCCCCACCGCCCCGAGATTAAAACTCACCGCCTCCACCGGATTGCCAACATTGACCGCCGCGGGCATGGCACTGGAAACGGTTGAAGAAACGCTTCCGCTGGACATGAAGCTGTTGATGCAATTGCTGTCCGAATCCACGGTGGCGGTGCTCAGGGTGGCCGGTGCGGCAGTATAGATATAACCCCAGTCAATGCCAACGGGATCACCCGAAACATCAAAATAGTTCTGCGTGGGCGTGCCGCATTGCAATGCCGTCAAAGAACCAAACGCCTGGCGGCTCCATTGCACCTGCTGATCCGTCGTATTAACCGCAACGGCCGCACTGGTGCTGTAATAAAGTTGAACATGGTGTGACTTCCCATCCACCGACTGCACCGTCCAGGATATGTACGTCACGGGCAAGGTCATGGCTTGGAGATTTGACGGCAGGCGTGGCGTGGTGAAGGTCAGCACGACATTGATCAGAGAATTACCGAACGTATAAATGGTTTGCACCGGTAATACTTTGACGCTTAGCTGCGGCAAAGCCGGCACGGTGCTCGGATCGTTACCCATCAGCCGGTACGTTGTGCCGTCAATCTGGATCAGGCTTACCAGACTTTGCGCATTACCATCCCAATAGCGTGTGGTGTCATCGGTAAGGTTAGTGGCTTCCGACCAGATGCTCATATAGGGATCAAATGTAACCAGCGGTACTGCGGGCGGACGAAACACCGGAACCGCGCCGGCGGCAATCTGCAGGTGTGGCACCGTTAAAGACAACAGTGCCAGAATGCACGCGGTTAAAACAATCTTAATTTCACGCACCATCATAAGGAAGCCTCCAGTTTCGCCGGATTAAAAAAGATCCGGTCTCTTTTGCCCTTTCACATCGCCAGCGAGGTTAGTTGACCTTCCATTGCATAATTCCCCCGGAATAGTGCGGCTTAAGTTGCACCACCATCCGCAAGGCCCGGGTTGCCACGGGCGTAAAGTGCACGACGTTGTATTGATTGATCGCGTTGCCGTAGCTGTTGGGATTGCTTACCGGCACCCATTTGCCGTGGCGACGGTAATAAAGCTTCCAGCTTTCCGGTGTGCGGCAATTGCCCTGGACGCTTTGATCATCAAACCAGTACACCCGGCATTGTGCTACGCTGCGAATTTTGGCAAACGTCTGTTGCGCCCATTCCCGCGTTCCTTCATGCGGCCACCAGGTAAAGCGCGGAACATTTTCAACATCGGCTGAGGACGTGGGCGTAATGCCATCTATCATCGCCGGTATCGAATCCCCCGGATTGCACCACGATGCCGACGCCACCACCTTGCGATGTGCTCTCCAATGGTGCGTTTCAGGCCCCGAGCCAATGACTGGGAACATGGACACGCGTAACCGGGCTGCCCCCATGGGTATTAACGTCACAGTTTGGGTTGGCTGATGGGATATCACCGGGCTTTCATGAAGTTGTCCGATCATGCCATAGGTGTTGATCTTCCATGCGGGTATTTGTCTGGCTTTGATGCGCAGTTCAAGTGGCACGGTCTTTTGGGTCCAGGGCTGTAAGGGGACCGGGCCGGGTTTTCGAATGACCTTAAAGAGACTTGCTGGATTTTGGGAATCCAGCATCAAGCCGTAATTCCATGCCGAAGCGGGATAGACCGCCCAGTGCGGCCACAAGGAAACACCGGGGTACATTTTCCACTTTTCCCGGATCTTCAGCGAAAAAGCCAGAGGGCCATAGCTGATCGATGCCGCATTACGGGCCTGCGGATTGCTGGTCCAACGGTGCACCGTAACGTGCATGGGTAATGTCAGCTTGACAGAATCACCATTCTTCCAGCTTCGATTAATCCGCAGGTAGGAACAGGGTACCGCTTTTACCGCCACCGGCTTACCGTTGATCTGCACGCCGGCCCCCTGACACCAGTCCGGCACACGGACATAGAGTGGGAATTTGACAGAGCGCGATGTCTTGACGGCGAAGCGGATGCTCTGGCCGAAAGGGTAGCGAGTGGACTCGACAATACGAACCGTTTTTCCGTCACCGACTTTGGCTTGCAACGTGGAATTGCTGTAAAAATTGGCCAGCAGGCCGTTATCACTGGTGGCCAACCATACACTTTCATTGTAATACGGCCACCCCTGGCTGAAATTGTGTTCACAGCAGCGGTACACGGGACCCGCGCTGTAGGAAAACATGGTGCCGCTGTCATCAATATCCGGGTGCTTATTGCCCGGATCAAGTTGAATCTGATTTGGTGCGGTCAGATAATGCAATGCCTTCATGTTGGCTGTGGCGGCCGAGGGCAGCATGTTCATGGCCAGGCGGTCGCAACGATCCGCCCAGAATGGATTACCGGAAATACGGGTGAGAATTTCATCACTGAGCATGTTTTCAACAATGGCGCAGGTTTCGATTCCCTGCCGCGGACCAAAGTAACCAAAGCGGGCGTTTTCATCGGCACCATAGCCGCCGCCAGCCACCTGTCCATACAGGCCGAACATGGTTTTCCAGTCATTGCGTGTATCTTGCAAATCTCGCTTGTTATGCGATAGTTCATAATATTCTGCGGGTTCCCGGAAGCCTTCACCAAAATTCACACCATGATAGGAAGGCACACCGCCGGCCCAATTGGCGCTGTGGGCATTGATGGTTTTGACAAGTTTCAGCAGAGATCTGTCGCCCGTGCGATTGTAAAGCCAATAAATATCGTGAATGCCCTCACTCCAGCGCACGGCACCCCAGCCCAAGCTGAACACCTTGGGTGGAAGCGCGGCAAGATAATGAAAATAGCGCGTTTCTAACGTTAATACCCGTTTATCCCCGGTATCCGAATAATATTCCTGAAGTACTTCCAGCATAATCTGATTGGGCCACAGCGACGGCAGGCCCTGATGTGCGGTTTTCAGCCGCAATGGACCAAAATATCCATCGGGCAATTGTGTGGACATAATGCCATGGATCCAATGGGTGGCCTCCGCCATCATGCGTCTGTTTTTCAGCAGATACGCCATCGGCACATACCCGCGCAACCAATATGGCAATTCCTCCCAGCCGTTGGCGCTCATGGAGCCGCGATGCGTCCAGGCGGTTTTGTTGTAATTACACCAATCAGCCGGGCCATCGACGACATCCCGCCCGGCTTGCACCTGATCCATGTGACCTTCCATACCGTGGGATTCAATGGCCAACATGTTATGTACCCAGCCCTGCACGTGTACCGCACCATAAGGCAAACGCAACACCGCTTCGGGTAATAACGGGGCGCGGTTACACGGATAAAAGCTGTTACGGGATTTCGCGGGCAAACGTGGTAGGTCACGAACTGTGGCGGATGCCGTTGGCAGCAGGGCAAGCAATATGAAAAACACGGGCATACCCGCGAGAATGCGTGTCCAATAGCTGCGATTTCGCAAAATCATGTCATTATCCTCGCATGGTGCAGGGCCTAGTGCTCTGTCACACCCAAATATTAGGATTGATTGGCCGCAAAGGCTCCAGATGCAAGAAGCAGCGGCGAAAACCGGGTCCGTAGACCCCTTGAGCCGCTGCGACGCCGCAGATGGGGCGTTTGCGGCCAACCCCGCAGGGCGGGGGCCAGGAGGCCGTGGGCTTTGGCGCTTGTCGTCAATGTATGTACCCATACACAATCCTTCTCGCTTCGCGCCCACAACCCCCTGGCCCTCCGTCAATCCTAATATTTGGGTGTGACAGAGCACTAGGAGCCTATCCGAGTAATCACCGGGTTGCGACGGCGGAGCATCGCGTCATAGAGCACCGTGGTGATAACCCGGTGGTTGGCTCGCGGCACTGGATCAACCACCGGATTATCATCCGGTGCTCTCGGTGAGCATCGCGTCATAGAGCACCGTGGTGATAACCCGTTGGTCGGCTCACGGCACTGGATCAACCACCGGATTATCATCCGGTGCTCTCGGTGAGCATCGCGTCATAGAGCACCGTGGTGATAACCCGTTGGTCGGCTCGCGGCACTGGGTCAACCACCGGATTATCATCCGGTGCTCTCGGTGAGCGTCGCGCCAAAGAGCACCGTGGTGATAACCCGGTGGTTGGCTCACGGCACTGGATCAACCACCGGATTATCATCCGGTGCTCTACAAGTAACCGCAACGATGGCGTACCCCGACCGGGATGGTACTGCCAGGAGCCGCACCGTAGAGGGGCGGAACAAAAAACACGCCATCGCAATCCCGGCCATTCCTCGGACAGGCTCCCAGGCTTTCCAGCGGACCGAAAAAATAATGGGCGTTTCTGGCACGCAAAAACCTCCTCCGGGAGCAGAAGGTGTTAAAAACTCCCGGAGGAGGTAGATTCAGGGAAGTTATGCCATCAGGCAAATCAGCTTGCCCGATGATCAACAAGCCATCTTAAGCATTAACCTTGCGGCGGCGGCTAAGCAGCAGCAGCCCCATGGCACCGATGCCCAGAAGAGCGACCGCAGCGGGCTCCGGTACGGCGACGGTACCGTTATACAAGCCCGCGACCTGCCCGGCAGTGAGGGCGGAAGTCCAAGTGGATAGGTCGTAATAGCTGGCCAATGTTGCCGGGTCATTATAAGGGTCCAAACCACCAATGCCGTCTGAAGCAGTTGCGCCCGACGGATTGGCCAAGGCGGCAAGGCTCAAGGAGGAGGTACCCGCGGCCAGAACTGGCTGGCCGAACGTCTGCAAAGTGCCGTTAATAAAAAGAGATAATGTATTAGTGGAGGAATTGTAAACGAGCACTTCCTGGGTCAGTTGTCCAGCCTGATTGGGGAGTTTATTATTGGCGATCAACTCCGTGCCATTTCCAGCGGTCTGAACGAGATCGGAGGAATAGTGTGATCCATCCTGCCGATTCGGCTGCATGATGATGAAGTCATTGCCATGGTTGTTTTGGGTGCCCATGGCCATTAAGCTTGACCATTGGGTTGGATCGTTGATCGAGCGGTTGAAAGTAAGCGAAATGGTGAAATCACCCGTGTAATTCGCGAACGTCGATCCTGGGACCGACATGCCATTCCGGTTGTTGGGATTGCCGCTGCTGTTGGTGGTAACCAAAGCGCCTCCGGTAACGCTGTTGCCCGTGCCGACGATTGTACCGGCCGTGCCGGCGGAGCCGGCGGTGCCAATATCGGAGACCGTGCTTCCGCTGATGGCCGATTTCGCAAAGTTCCACTCATCGGTCGGCGTGGGCGGCGTCGCGGGAGCGGGGGCGGCAAGACTGGTCACGCCCGACGCGGCGGCAGTTGTAGTATAGTAGCTTGGTGCCGTACCCCCGGACGGGGCCGTGACGGCCAACTTGAATCCGGCTCCGCCGCCCTGCTGGTAATTCATCACCTCTATCGGATAGTAACCGGCGTTGCTGAAGGTGACATTTGCGGTACTGTCGGCGGCTGGAATGTAGCCTCCGCCACTGGGATTGGCGCTTCCGGCTGTGGTAGCATAACCATTAGCCACGACCAGGGTACCGGAACCGGCATTTCCAGTTGGCGTAATACCGGTGCCACCAACGTAAACCGTTCCGGCGTCGTCAGCTGAGCTCATGTTGAAGACATAAGTGCCTGGCGCAGCAATTTTTATGTAGCCCATCTGATCTACCATTGAGGCGGTCCAAGCGCTGGCATCCAGAGCCGCCGCGCCTGCGGCGTCCGATCCCAGAAACTGCCATGTCGGGCTGCCGCCGCCATTGTAACTGAAACTGTCGGAGGTATTGAGAAATGTTTCTGATGGGGCAGGCGGCGTGTAGGTCACACCGGTTGTCGAGCTGGAGTAGGAACCGCCGATGTATTGCTCCACTTGCGTTAAATCCGCGAGGCTCGGGGATGGGCCGAACCCGGTTCCGGGTATACCGTAGGTTCCGGCGCTTGTCTGGTTAGGCTTCGGTAAACCGACATGCCAGATCGTTCCCACCAAGCCTTGGGTTAATCCGGTGGAGCCCAGCGAAAGAGCCGGTGAGCTGGAAATGGTGATGGCGCCGCCCGGGCTAGCACCGAAGGCTGCCGCCGCTCCAATCAGCGATACCCCGGCTGACAAAAGCGCCAGCCGCCGTGTTGAAAGAATGTTGGAATTCATAGTGAAAACCTCCCGTAAAAAGGAACTCTCTTGATTCAGGTGGTCAAGCCGACATACGACCTTACAAATAATCCACCTGGTATTTTTTCGCTCTTCAGAGCGAGATCACAGTTACGTTTCGCTGGTTCAATAAAACCCTGTATTCGGTGCGTGAATGGCGTGGTCGTTATTCCACATCATGTTCATGCGGGAACCGCCCTGGTTCGGGTTAATTTGCGTCAAATCTTTTTGCGAATAGGGTGCCGCGTGGCCATCAGCGAACAAGACATTGGAATCGCCTTCATGGATGGAGCTTGGCCATTCCGCCCATTGCACGACACCGGGAACGCTGGTGTCGGGCAACGCCAGACTGCTGCGTGTTGGATCAGAATTATAAATGAACGCATAATTCGGATCGCCATGGGTGGCATCGTCGATGCGATCCGTAATGGCAATCATTTGCGTGGGATTTTGTACCGCAGATTGGGGAACCTGGGGGAAAGATGCCAGCGGATTATTAACCGCATCAATGTCGCCACCAAGGCCTTCTCCATAAGGGAGTTCTCCCGCAACCGGAAATGCTCCCAGCGTGCCCCAGTCGTTGTAACCATAGGAAAATGCCGGTAGCGCGATCTGGCGGCCCATTGAGTCGGTTTGTGCAGCCCACTGGCCGCCAAGATACAGCAACTGCTGCCCTTTGGTATAACCAAAGCCCAATTCTACCGTTCCCTTAGCGTAGCCTGCGGGTGGTACCTTTCCTGTCGGCCATAAATAACCCTGGTATTCCATGTCGCTGGAGCGGGCCGGACAATAAAAAAGCTTACCCGATCCGCTGCCCATCATGGTCATGAGCCGGGGCACCCAGGCGCAAAAATTATTGGCAATGCCCGGGCCATTGACGACTTCATTGCCCGGATAAAACCCCTTCCATGTTTGCAGATATTCCTGCATGGCAAGGCCAATTTCTGATTCGTTGGATTCACATGCCACCGCTTCCGCCCGCGCCTTGGCCTGGGCCAGGGCGGGCAACAGCAAGGCAATCAACAAGGCGATAATGGAAATAACCACCAGCAACTCAATAAGTGTAAAACCCCGCGGTGCGGTAATCCCGTCCCGATTCGCCCGAGGCAATTTGCTATTTTTCAACGTCATGATAGCAATCTCCTTTTCAAAAAAACTTCGTACCGCCTCAGAACTCGAAAGACGCGGTAACTTGAATTCTGTTCTTACCTCAACTGGCCATCAAGGAACAAAACAATTGTTCAGGCTCGGATAAATGCGCGACGATCTGGTTCGCTGTTAATGGATTTGTAAACCCTCGATTCGCCAAGCTTCTCAGCCCATTCGGCCACACGCCATCAATTCCTCTTCCGCGGATTCAACATGACTTTAAGAACCCGTTTTGTTTGACATGATTTAGTATACTCCACAAATTTGATATTGCAAGTTAAAAATATGATTTTTTTTAAAGTTTTTATTATCGGTCATAAATACGGCAATTTGTGGTGTTATTTACGCTTTTAGGCAGTGGCGATAACTTTCTACCCGTTCACAGGAGCCGTCGTCTCAGGGAGATATTTCATCACAAGACATGTAAGTTAATATATCTTATTAGCGTGGTTTATAGCTCGCGCGGTGATAATCGCCAGCAATATCGCGGCATTTCGCAGGAATGCCGGGAAATCGCCGCTCCTGGGAGGTCGTTGGTTTTAATACATGGAAACAACTGTCAACAACAGGCCGCACGAGAATGCGACGGGTGTAAAATATCCCGTATGCGCGGCGGACGATCGAGCCAACCAACCAGCGGGTTATCACCACGGTATGACGCGATAATCACCGAGAGCACCGGATGGTAATCCGGTGGTTGATCCAGTGCCGCCAACTAACCACCGGGTTATCACCACGGTGCTCAATGACACGATGCTCCGCAGTCACAACGCGGCCATTACTCGGACAGGCTCCTGGTAAAAAGTCGATGGAGGAACGCAGACGTCCCTCCATCGACTCATTTTTCGGTGATAGGCCAACGTGAAACGCTATCACTTATTACGCGCGCCGCAGCCGACGTGAATTCAACAGCAACAGGCCGCCGCCACACGCGGAAAGAAGCAGCATCCAGGATGCGGGTTCGGGGACGGGAGCCGTGGTGAGCGGATCAAGCACGACACTGGAGACATCGACTGCCGAATCGATGGTTGTGGGGCTGGAATTGGCAAACATTAACGTTTCGGTACTGGCTGAAGCAGTGAATCCGAAAAGCTGCTGGGTAAACCAGATGTTGTTCATCTTATTGGTATTAAGTGAATCGGTGCTCACAAGGCTGCCATCAATCTGACTGCCGTTTGCTATAGATGCGGTCAACTGCTCAAGATTATCGTTCGAGCCGGTACGCCCCTGACTATTTTGGCCTGCCGCCACATAACTGACGCTGTAGGACTGACCCACTGTCAGGCCGCTGACGGCTTGTGAAATACTGGTTCCAGTCCCTTGAAGAAACGCGAACACAAAGCTCCCCGGCCCGAATGGAGCGGTCCCACTGATGCTCGCCGGAGCAAAATTCACGCCCGTGCCAACGCTGGGAGCACCGGCGTTTCCATTTACAGAAACCCAGTCTGCAATGGACGGCGGGTTAGGGGGGTTGTTGCCGGTTCCCCCGACGTAGTATGGATAATTGTCAAAGCCGGCGGCGTTAGCCGTGAAATTCCCGTTCGCCACGAGATTTGTCACGGTGGCAGATGCTGAACGAACACCCAGTATGGCCATCAAGGCGGCAGCGGCCAATGCCGCTGCGAACACGCCTTTACGAGAAGAAAACAACGTGTACATATCTGTACTCCTTAAAAATCCCCCCCCCGCTTGCATTGCTGCGGTGGGTGAACCGTCTGTTAGTCGCCCCTTCTTTGAAGGTCTTACAAAAACATCCGAAATCTATTGTAGCAAATAAGTACCGGGGAAAAATGTAAAAAAGGCGATGGAAGAACGCGGGCGTCCTCCTATTGCTTCTTGTTCGGCAATAGGTTATCGGAAAGCTTGGTCTAGTCCAGCGCAATCGACGCGGATTTGGCAGCAGCAAGCCACCCGTACAAGGTATAAGAAGAAACATTCAGGATGCCGGTTCAGGTGCGCAGAGCCGCGCTAAATCGTTCGGATAGCAGGGCCACAATTGCGGCAACTTGTTGATCCACCTGTTCCGAGCGCAGGGTGGATGCGGGATCCCGGAAAAGTAAGGCCAGAGTAACGCTTTTTTTTCCTGGGCCAATCTGGGCGTTGCGGAATGTGCCGACAAATTCAATGTCTTGCAGGAACTGCACAGAATGTGCATGAATGGAGGAGGAAATATCACTCCAGCGCACGGTGTCGTCTACTACAATAGATATATCTCTCCGCATGGCCGGGAAGCGCGGTAATGGTGAGGCGCGGCGGATGGGATTAAACGCGGCGATTAATTTTTCCAAATCCAGTTCCGCGGCCGCAACATCCTGGCGGAGATTGTAAAATTTCATGATCTCCGGGGCGACCATGCCGGCGGACCCGATATCATCTGGCGGCCCATCTAACCACATCACGCAGCGGCCGCTGACACCCGCCGTCAAGCCCGGAACATTATCCGGCTTAACAGCCAGTCGCAGGGCCGGATTTATGGCCGTCAAAAGTTCTCGGACCGCCCCGAGAACCAACGGTAATTCGTCGGCGATCAGGGCAATATGTCGCTGTTCAATGGGCGCGTCCTGTTCGGAAGAGGCGGGCTGAAATACACTGCAATATTCAAAGAGGCGGGCGTTGGGGGTGCCGTTATTCTGATTAAGCGTTTTCGCCCGCAGCAGACCCGGCAGGATGGATGGGCGCAAAGCATTTTCCGCTTTGCGCACCAGTTCGCTAACCAGAACCGGTGCGGCGTTGTCCGGCAGAAACTGACGCCCTTCGGTCGGGTCGACAAAACTATGCGTAATGGCTTCGGAGAACCCGCAGGCGCGCAAGGTATCGCAAATGGCGGCAAGAGCGGCCGTCCGATGGTCCCCAGGCATCACCTGATGGCAAATGGTGTTCTGGACCGGGACATTTCCATAACCCCAAAGCCGCGCTACTTCCTCAATTAAATCAATTTCCCTGGAAATATCAGACCGGAAACTCGGCACCGAACAACTGATTACATCCCCTTTAAGTTCCGGCGAAAATTCCAGGCGAGTAAGAATATCCAGCACATCATCCAGGGGCACCTGCACGCCAAGAATCCTGGCAATGCGCGCGTGACGCAACGTAACGGGGACAGAAGCTGTATTGGCAGTGCCCGCCGAAACGCAGCCCGGGGCTAACGCTCCGCCGGCAACGTCTAAAATAAGTGCAGCCGCACGGCGCGAGGCGTAATCCGCCATGGCCGGATCAATGCCGCGCTCAAAGCGGAAAGACGAATCGCTCATCAACGCCAAAGCTCGGGCGGTGCTGCGGACAGACAACGGGTTGAATCGGGCGGATTCAAGGATAATATCCACCGTTGAGGATGAGACTTCGCTGGCTTGGCCCCCCATTACCCCGGCAATCGCCAGCGGCCCGACCGCATCACCAATCACCATCATGGACGAATTAAGTTTGTATGTGCGACCGTCGATGGCGGTGATGGTTTCACCGTCGGCGGGGGTATCAACGAAAATGCGCTGATCGGTAATTTTTGCAGCATCAAAGGCGTGCAGCGGCTGGCCGGTTTCCATGAGCACAAAATTAGTGATGTCCACCACGTTATTGACACTGCGCATGCCGACGGATTCAAGAACATCGCGCAGCCATTGTGGCGACGGACCGACTTTTACGTTGCGAATCAGACGGGCCGAATAATAGGAACACATATCGGGCACGAGAATTTTCACCGCCATGGAATCGGCCGCCGGCTCGCCGGACTCAACCAGCGTGACTTCCGGAGCGGCATAGGTAAATTTGAACAGCGCGGCCAATTCGCGAGCCAGGCCGATATGACTTAAACAATCGGTGCGGTTACTGGTAACTTCCACATCCAGCACATCGGTTCCGTGGCTCTGATACACATTTTCCACGACCAGACCGGCGTGGATCAGGGCCTCCTGCGCGGCGGCGGCGGATGGCATGGAATTCAAATAACGGGAAATCCAATTCAGGGCAATTTTCATGAGGTATCCTAAGGGCAGTTAAGAAGATTGACGGGTAATCACCGGATAGTTCGAGCGCTCACCCAAACCGGTCACGGGGTAATCCTTACGTAATGGATTGGATTGGAAGCTGTCCCAAGTCAGAATACGCCGCAGGTCCGGATGACCGGTAAAGGTGACTCCAAACATGTCAAATACTTCCCGCTCCAGCCATTCAGCACCGGCATACAGCGGCACCAGAGAGGCCATAACCAATTCACTTTCCTCAACGAACACGCGCACAATCAGGCGGGGCGTGCATTTCTCCACGCTGTTAAACACGTAGACCAAGCCGAAGCGGGGCTTGTCCCATCCGGGGTAATTGAGGTAATCCACGCAGGTAATATCCGCCAGCATGTCATAGTGCAACGCCGGATCATCGCGTAAAAAAGTGACTACAGGGATAAGGTGATCGCGCGGAACGGAAATCTGCACTTGCCCGCGAAAACTGCTGCCCTTCAGGCCAAGCGACGGGAATTCTTCTTTCAACCGGATAGCCGCCGGGTGATCAATTGCCATAATATTTAACTCCGAGAATTCATACAAACAGCCTATAGAGCATGGAGTATAGCGACGGCCGGGGGTTTATCCAACCGTTGGACCCGGTTATGAACCGGTTAAAGCTGATACACTCTCGCGGCGGTATCGCCCATGATTTGCTCCTGCTCGCGGATCGAAAGCGGTGCGATAAAATCCTGGATTGTCCGCACCCAGCGTGCATAGGAAACCGCCAGAAGACAAACCGGCCAATCGGATCCGAACATCAGCCGCGCAGGGCCAAAAGCCTTGAGCACCACGTCCAGATATGGCTGAATATCCGCCGGCGACCAGGCACAGTGATCGGCCTCTGTGACCACGCCGGAAAGTTTGCAAAAAACATTCGGGCGTCTGGCTAACTCTGTGATCAGCCGATCCCATGGCTCGATGACACGGTCTTTGATGCACGGTTTAGCCATGTGATCCAGAACAAATATCTGATTTGGATACTGATCGACAAACCGGATGGATTGCGGAAGATGTTTTTCAAAAATCAGAATGTCATAAACCAGATTGAATTGGCGCAGTAAACGTATGCCACGATTAAACTCGGTGCCAAGCATGTAAGCGTCATCCGGCTCATCCTGCAGAACATGTCGCAGGGCCTTGAGTTTGGGTTGCGCGCTCCAGTGTTCAAGTTCCGCTTGAATGTTATTGGCAGTCAGGGGCAGCCAGCCGACAACGCCCTTTATAAATTCATGCCTTTGCGCCAGTTCCAATAGCCAACGGGTTTCTTCCACGGTTTGCCGGGCTTGCACGGTCAGAGCACCCTGAATTCCCGCAGCGTGCAATTCCTGGTGCAGATATTCCGGCAGAAAATCCCGCCGCAGGACGGCCATATCGGCGTTAATCCAGGCGTATTGGTCAGGGCTGTACCGCCAGAAGTGATGATGGGCATCAATTTTCACAATTATTCTCCGCAGAAGTTTTCGATATCGTTACATATTCAGGATTTGTGCGGTTTCGCCGGGCCGAGAAACGGTGTCAGCGGTGCCATACCGGGATGCGGGCGGGCACCCTGCTCAATAAGATGTTCAACGGCTATTTTTGCCAACGTGCGCGAAATGCGATCCCATTTGGTTTTTGGATTATTGAGAAATCGGTGGTAATGCCGCAGAGAGTCATAAAGCGTGCGGTCTCGCAGAATTCCCCACGGCAACGCCGAGCCGGCGTCGTGGAGTAATTTGGCAACCGCAAAATCCGCATGGGGATTTACCGGCGCGGAAGCCAGAAGGCTTTGAATTTGCGCCGGCACGCTTTTGGGCCAGCGGTGCACTATTTGTTGCCGCACCAGCGGCTCGTTTTGAATGACTAAAGCATAAAGATATATAGGTGTTGCTGCGGCGATATTGCCTTGAAGAAGCTGATGATACTGCTGATCCAGGTAATCCATCATGGTAACGCTTTGACTGGTCAAGGCTCGCGTATTGCTGATCTGCCCGATGAGCACCGGATTTCGCCGCACGGGGAGCGTTTCCTCGATAACCAGCAGACGCACCGTACGGGCGGCGGCGGCCACCTGGGCATCGCGCAGGAGTTGCAAAGTTAATTGCACATCAGCGCGTTCAGCCAGTGCGGCAAAGTGTTCGCGATCCTGCGGGGGCGTAGCGCCCAAATACGCCAAAAGCTGGCTCATCGTCCAGATGGGGCCAAGTTCAACGATATTGTCCGGGGCAACGCGTGTCATGTAAGCGGCCAGCCCACGCTGGGCTACTGGTGAGCCGATGCGGGACTGATAGGTTAACGCGAAGGCTTTAATATCCAGCAGGCGGGCCAGACCAGGATGACGTGTCTTTTTTGCTGCACTTAATAAGGCATTGGCGGCGGCAATCTTATCCAGCACGCGATGGCGCATCGCCGAGAGTATCTGCGGGGCGTAAGTTTTTTCATAACGCCGCCAGTCGCTGGTGGAATAAAGTGGCTTAAAGCGTCCCGGAGCGATGGATGGCACCGTCTCATTGAGCGTTAAATCCGGCCACAGATCGGATACAGCAATAGCCGGCGGCAAAAGCGGATTATTCGCCAGCGAATCCCCGGAACCGGTCGCTGGCGCTGGTGCCGCAAAAGCAAAAATAGTTCCGGCCCAGCCGAGGCAGGCCAGTATCATGAAAACGCTCACGCGATAAGAATATCTCATAAAGTTCTGATATTCGCACTAGGGTGATTTAAAGACCGGCGTTGCATAGACCATCACGCCACGGGATGCAGCGGCTGGTTGTGTTCCAGCATCCTGTGTCCGCAGAGCAGTCAGTCGGGCGGACAGGGCCTGCGGATTGGTATCCGCGGCAATTTTCGTCTGTTGGTCCCAAAGAATCTGCTTATGTCGGGCGATTTGCGCGGAAATTCGTGCGGATTGGCTTGTTAAATCCAGCCGCATTTGCCGAATTCCAAACAGCAGACCCGCTGTAAGGAAAAAAGCGATTAAACACGTAAGAATCTTAAGCATTTCCGAACTGCCATCCCTGCCAGTGGAATTGGATTTAATCCATCATCCTGATTGTGCGCACACACCTGCTGCGCCGGGCACCAACACCTGAAGGGGATTATAACCCAGCGGCCACCGGTAAGGAAAGTGAGAAGCCAATGCTGATACACGAATTGACTTTTCGTATTCCTGCGGTTCGCGCCGAGGCTCTGGTGCTCTGTCAAGCCTGAAGGATGAGGATTGGCAGAGCACCAAGCTTACAGGAAGACTATTACCAATGCCTGACCTGTCGGATATTGCCGCTATTCCTGGGGTGCTGAAGTCGCCTCCGGCTGCGAAGTCTGTGGCTCACCGCGAAGTTCCAGAATCTTCACGCGCACAGCCTGTGCGGACTGCCGAATTTCCTGCATCACCTTCCGAACGCGCGTGCCGGCATTTTTATTGCCGCCTTCCGCCTTGGCAATGTCCTCAGCAACCTGTTCAATTAACTGTTTGAGTGTCTCGTATTCCTGCATGATATCGCGCTCCTTCACGACAAACCCAACGCCTCATCCCGGCAGAACACATCTGAAGCCGGAGTAAAAAGACGGGCGTCTGTTAGAATTATCGGATGTATACGGCCAATAATATCAGTGAAAAACTCAAAATTTTGTATTTATTCGCATATATGTACATCCGCGAGATCGCTACCCAGCCGGTTTGGGTGACATTTGGCGGCCCTATCCACCGTGGAAAATCGCTCGGGCCGCCTGCTCAAAGTCGGAATATTGATCCATGAATCACGCTCCAAATCATTTTCAATACTATTATTAATACGAACGGAGGCTTTGACATTATCGCCACTGACCTGCAACGTCGTTCGCGTTAGGCGGACGGGAAACAGTGCTATGCGTGCTTGTTGCCCTATCCCGACGGCAATAGTCACCACAACGGCAAAAAAACATGAAGCTGTGGGTGCCGTATGCTATTCCCTGCTTAGAATATCGGCGGCGGATATTGGGTCTGTTTTACAGGCGGTCCTCTCTGCGTGGCCGGACGGAGGAGATTTTGCCCAGCACGCGATGAAATTTGTCCCTTTTGCCGCGTTTGGCACGGTTTGCGAGATACTCCGACGTTTCCAGCGCAGAGATTTTTTCCGCCAAGGCCATTGTGACCAGCTGATTTATTGAAGTCCCTTCTTGATCCGCTAATCTTCGGGCGGCATCGTGCAGGCTTCGGGGCAGCCGTAAGCTTATTGCAGTCATGGAAGGTCTCCTATCTCTTTCAAGAACACTCCGGGGCGTAAAATCCGAATACCAAATTGAGAAGCCGCAGAAAAATCCTTTTCATTGAACGTAATAATGGCGCTACTTCGTGCGGTTACGGCCAGTTCAAGAATCATTTCATCGCCCGGGTCCGACAAAGTGGGTCTCCATAAATATGATATTTGCCAATGCTTGGCTACCGCACAGATGTAATCGATGAGGTCATCGATATCTCCGGTTGTCAAGCCCAGGCGTTTGGCTTCGCGCTTTGCGACCGACTCATATTCCAAAATCAACGGGACCGACACATTTAAGACAAACCGACGACTGTCGATCCCTTCGAGAAGTCGGAAAGACGCACCAAGCCGTGAGCCCAACGCCGCAATCCAAACGCTGGTATCCATAACGATACTCGGATGCTCCATAGCGGTATTATAGGTGATACCAATAGGGATGTAAAATAATGATGATTGTTTCGCGCCGGTGGAGGCCGTATTGGCCCAGGTGCGCCGTGCAAAGGCGAAGTGTTCCAGCGAGTGCAAGTTTCGCCCAGGTAAAGGTCGTTGGCAACCGTTTACCGTGTGCGCCGCGCAAGTTGCGATTAAGCGAAGAACGCCGCTATTCCGGGACGTCTCACCCAGCCCCGGCGGCTGCATTCGGGCTTGTTTTACGGTACTCCGGTGCACGGCAAACAGTTACGGGGTTCAATATGCAACAGCTAGCTACGCCCCCGTTTCGCTTCCTGATCATTGAAACATCCTCTGCTGTGTCCTTGTGAATTATGGAAGTCAAAGATCACCGGACGACAGGCTGAAGTTCAGGATGTCCGACGATTTGTTCATTGTTATTTTAGCGAAGTGCCGGCGACAGGATTTTCTGCGGGTTTCGTTGTGGGTCCTCCATGGTCGTAATAGACGGAATCAGGCGGAAGCAAGCTTTAACGTGGTGCGTGCAATAGGCGCCCCACCGCCGCCGTGGGAAGGGAACGGGGCACGCAGGATGCAAGAACTAGCTACGTCCCCGTTTCTATTCCCACGCTTTCGTGTGTCCGTGTTGGCTGGCGGCCCGCCAACCTATGCAGCCTCGGGGCGAGGAGCGACTTGACGGAAGGAGCGGCCTCGGTAGAGTTGGTAGCTGCACTTTTGGAGGAAAATAGACATGCTGCACGCCGTCGCCAACGCACTTGCACTCGCACCAGTAATCCACAGGGCACCGCCCGAAATAGCAAATCTCCAAACCATCATAAACCAAGTCCAAGAATTCTACGGAGAAGGTTGGCACACTATATTATGGGAGGTGGCATTAATAACCGGTGTTTTGGGCATTCTCGCGCCGTTTTGGATCAACGACCGAGCAGAAAAACGGCTACGGATGGAAATTGAACAGGTTAAAGTGCTCGCCGTGAAAATAAACGCTCAATCGCTGGGGGAAATAGGCAAAGCAACCGAGACGCTAACAAAATATATCCAGACCATGGTCGAAGAGGCAAATAAGGATTTATCGACCAGCATCGAAACAAAAGCAAAAAAGTCCAACTACTACGCCCAGGCAATCCCATTTATTTTTAAGGCCTCCGACCTAAAGGCACAACTCCATCTCCAGTCGCACTCGGGACAACAACCGGGCGACCGAGGCCCCATTATGAATATTATTCTGAACAGTTTCTACGCCTATCGCTTCTGTATGCTCGCCGACCAGACCGACCAGACCATTGCGCTGCGCACCGATATGAACAATTTCGTGCCTCGGCTAAACAAGATCGCGGCAACACAGCTCTTATCACAGTTCGACCCTGATCTTCGTGCGAAAGTAGGCAATGAAATTGCCCCTCTTAAATCCACCGAGTATAACCAGGTGATCGAAGCTATGCTCGCCGGGATCCGAGGCATCGCCTACTCCCCCCAGGACCAACGAAACCGGTAACCGTCCACCCAGTCTCGCAAAAGGCACCGCCCGCATGTGGCGGCAATCCGCGATTCCAGGGGCTTGGGACGGCTAGGGACAAGTCGCCCAAGGCACCAAGGAATCCCAGCATCATGTTTGACCGCTACGCGCAAATGCAGCCCCCGCCCGAGCGAGATCTGCGCCAACATGAAAAATAATATTACGGAGGCGGCCGATTTCAGAACGCCGCAATAAATTGGGCCAGGAACTACCACAAAATCCCGTGCGAAGGGATCTTGCCGCCCCCCTGAATATGCGACGCCCTTGAAATGCCTGGAAAACCCAAGCCGGCCAGCAGATGATCTCCGGGGCACAGCACTCACCCCAGCCCGAGACACTTGCACTCAATCTCCTCGGTGGAGGAGGCCCGCGGCAGCGGGTTCACGGCACACGAGTCCACAGCACGCTAGCTACCGGCGACGACCCATGATATGCTTCCCCAGCGATGAATAACTCCACTACGACAGGCAACGAACCAAAACCCGCTTGTGATGTCGCCGAAACCGTTGCCGATCTAATCGTATTCGCCAAAAAAGCCGAAAATAAGTTCCGGCAACAGCTTTCCGCGGACGAGGAGATAGTCACACTGGACAAAACAAGGATCCTTTACCATCGCATGGCTATACCGGAGACCATGCATGCGTTCATCTGGTTCCGAGGGCAGCCGCTCCGAGGAGAGGGGCTGATACCCAAGGTCCAGCGGAGCGCCTTCCGCCACATTTCCGATAACGAATATTACTACCTCAACCAATTCATGGTTCTGGCCCCAAGCCGCCATCCCGAAAATGTGCCCCAAACCGACGATTACGCGAATTGGCTGGCATTGGCACAGCATCATGGCCTTCCGACGAGACTTTTGGATTCGTCCGCATCAGTATTGACAGCCGCTTTTTTTGCGGCGGGGAAATGTCCCAATCCTGGTGAGGATCGGGATGGGGTGATTTACGCTGCATCTCCTGCCCTCATCAATAGCGAATTCGGAGAATATAAACTTCACAATACGCCTGTGCTTGAACTTGTGGATCCCACCGCCATCATCAACGAGAGGCATCTCACGTTGATGACCCCCACGGACCGCGAACACGCTATTATTTATGCTAGGGACCACCGAAGTAGTGAAAACCCCATAAATTTCATAGATTTGATGCTCCGCTGCGCACAGTCCGAGATCACCGAGCTTATAATCGGAGCGTTCAGCGCGCGGCGAATACAGAGTAAGAACGCTCCCCCTGTAACGCCACAGGACCAAAGTAAAAAGATACTGGCCGTAATGCCGCGCCAGGAAACCCGCCGGATCATGCAGCAACACGGTGCCTTCACGATCCACTCCCGCGAAAGCGAGCGCCTTGATCAGGCCAAGAACAGCAATAATTTTCTCACGCAGATTACCATACCGGTCGAACGCAAGGCGCAAATTCGAGAGGAGCTCCGGCTGCTGGGAGTTACGCGCAGCCAGCTATTCCCAGATCTCGACAACCTTGCAAGGGAAATCTCAGAACCGCGCGAATGACTGCGCTTGAGGGCAATGGGCCGTTGCCGGGGGGCTGCCGTCGAAAGTTTTGGACGGGGGAGGAGGCGGGCAGTTCGGTCGGGGGTTTCCAATCTTATTTTTTAGCTAAACGCCATGACGGGTGGCAGCCGGGCCGATACGGTGAAATTATAATGTGCAGTTTGCGGCGGCGGCGGGGCCGAGACCGGCCCGCGTATTGGCTCCCGCGCCAGCAGTGCGGCGGTGGCGAGACACACGAAAAGGGCACGCGCAAGGGTGACATTCGTCGTTGTTGGCGTGGTGGTTCGTACAGGAATTGTTTGGTTTATGGTTCGAATGGCACGGGCTGCGCGGGGCGCGCCGTTTATCATGCTCTCAAACTCGGCAGCGATCGCGGGGCTGTTTTTCGCAGGCCGGGGGGGTGAGATCATGGCAACGGCGGTTGCCAGCCATTTGTATTCTTCCATGTAATGCATATCTGAGCGGCCGGTACGGCCGCAGCCTTACCGGCTGGCTGGGATTATTTCACTTCCAAAACTCTGCACACAAGTTGGTGGTGTCGAGGGATGGTGCTTTGCGGAGGACCTGTCGAAACGGATATTCAGATTGACCGGGGGGATACGCCGGCGCGTACGATGGTGGATATTTATTGATTGGGGCAGGAGTATGCGCACGCGGCGGGTGCCGTGCCAGGCGCGACGGGGCGGGGTGTTGGGTGTCGGCGGATTCTGTTTCCGCGGCGAACTCAACGCTGCCGCATTGAGCTACGGGGTGAATATTCGCATTGAATCGGGTAGAATACAGCCATGGAACGATCTCAAGAAATTCGCGTAGACCGATCCGTGCTGACGGTAACCACATTGCAGCAGGCGGATGCGGATGATCGGGCTTACTGGCTCTCCAAGACGCCCATTGAGCGTTTAGAAGCATTGGAACTTATGCGACAGGTGGTGTATCAATATGATCCCCTTACCACCCGACTTCAAAGAATTCTTACAGGCCCTGAACCACTCGGGGGTTGAGGGCTTCAGGGGCGGCGGTTCAGTTCTTCAATTTTTTCTAATAGTTCCTTGTTTTCCTTTTTGAAGCGCTGGTATTGGGTGGATTTGATTTTTCGCCAGCGCCGGTAGACGGGTTCCATGTCGGGTTTTGGTTCCGGGTTGGCGCGGTTGCGTTCTTCTTCGTCCAGCAGGGCGAAGACCATCCACCAGGGGGTGCCGTTCCAGCCGAGCATGGGTTTTTTCCTGTCTGCGCACTGCGATGACTTTTAGCCAGGCGGCCGGCGGCCATCCATAAAAGACGGCAGATCACCGGCCTACTCAAACATTTTCATCTGGTGGCGTTCGAGGCCGAATTTGCTGACGGTATTATCTACCGGAATGGGATAGCGGCCGGACCAGCAGGCGGTGCAGTAATTCTGTTCCGGTTGACCGAGGCAGGATAACATGCCATCGAGCGAGAGATAATGCAATGAATCAACTTCAATAAAATCGCGGATTTGCTCGACGGTTCGGCCATTGGCGATTAATTCCGTGGGCGTGGGAAAATCAATGCCGTAGAAACAGGGGTGGCGGATGGGCGGGCAGCTTACGCGCATGTGGATTTCTTTGGCACCGGCGCGGCGCAGGGCCAGAATCTTGCCGCGGGTGGTGGTGCCGCGGACGATGGAGTCCTCCACCACGACAATGCGTTTTCCCCGCACCACTTCGGGAATCACGATTAATTTCATCTGCACAGCCAGGTCACGCATCTGCTGTGAGGGCTGAATGAAGGAGCGACCGACATAGCGATTCGGCACGATGCCCTCTTCAAAGGCGATGCCGCTTTGTTTGCTGTAGCCCAGGGCGGCGGAGCGGCCGCTGTCGGGAATTGGGATGACGATATCCGCATCCACCGGGGCTTCAATGGCCAGTTGCCGGCCCATTTTCTGGCGCACGGTGAGCACCGTATCACCGAACAGCGTGCTGGATGGGCTGGCGAAATAAACGTGTTCAAAGGCGCAGTGGGCGGGGGTTTCCGGCTTTTCAACATAGTAGCGGCTGGTCAAATGCGTACCGCCAATATCAATGGTGACTATTTCACCGGGTTGCACTTCGCGGATAAAGGTGGCCTGAATGCTTGCCAGAGCGCAGGTTTCCGAAGCTACGCAATAAAAGCCATCACGGGTTTTACCGATCACCAGCGGGCGAAAACCCCAGGGATCGCGGCAGGCTTCGATGCGATCTTTAAATAAGAACAGGAAGCTAAACGCTCCCTGCAGGTGCCGCAGGACATGGGCCAGGGGATCGCTTTTTTCCTGATGCGTCGGCTTGGCCAGCATGTGAATGACAATTTCGGTGTCGCTGGTGGAATAAAAAATGTGGCCATATTTCTGGTATTCCGCGCGCAGCCGCGTGGCATTGATTAAATTGCCGTTATGAGCAACGGCCACCTGGCCGTCGCTGTATTCTTCAAGCAGTGGTTGGGCATTGCATTTGCGATTGGAGCCGGCGGTGGAATAACGGACGTGGCCGATGGCGGCGATCCCGTTGAGTTCCCGCAGGACGCCTTTGTTGAATACATCGGCTACCAGTCCCAGGCCGGTGTGGGCGGTGATATATTGGCCATCGGTGGCGGCGATACCGGCGGACTCCTGCCCGCGATGCTGCAGGGCATAAAGTCCGTAATAGCAACGCTCCACGGCATCGGGGGGGCCGGCCACGCCAAACACGCCGCATTTTTCTTTTTTCTCATAATCGCCCAGCACCTGCTGCAGGCCTTCCAGCGATGATGTCTGCGGTTGCAGGCAGGGTAGGGGTATAGATGCTGATGCTAAGGTTTTTTTTTCAAGAAACTCTGGGGAATCCGACTCAATACCGCCCATGAGGGGAATCTCCAACTTCGGGGTACAACCATCGCTACCTGCGATGTAGATTTAATTATACACGTTCAGACCGCCCTGCAAACAGGGATTCGCAAAATCCGGCGGAATTCATGGATATTGGGGATATTTTGCCATGAAAGCGGGTGAAACTGGAAACGGCGGCGCAGCTGATTCACTTTTACGGCGGGTTATTTCAGCAGGCGGTTTGCCGGACAGCAGGGGTGCGGTTCAAGGGGCCAAGTACCAATTACGCCGCACCAGCACCGCCAGAAGTTGCTGGGGGGTTAATACGCGTGGATCATAGGCCAGGCGAAGCCCCACATCCGCGAAACCGCGGTGGGTGCGGCGCAGATGCCAGTTGACGGCGGCGGGTGTGGCCGGCGAAATTTTTCCCAAGGGAGCCAGGGCAGAGCCACCAATAACCAGCATATTTTTTAACGCTGCTGCCGGCAGGAGCTTATTGATCGCAGCGCTATTGAGCGTGGCTGGAGTTTTGATCCATGTTTTCAGAGCCTGGCGATAGGTTGATGTATCATTAAAAACGTACACGGCGACATTCCCAGCCAGATCAGTAAAGGCGTCTTGCGCCGCACCGGAAGCGACCGGTTCAAACCAGAGGAAAGGATTCTTACTGGGGCCGTATTGATGCAAAAAAGGAGCCATCGCCGGCACGGCGTAATTGTATAAATCCCAGTAACGGGGCGTGGGCAGGCGCGCATCGCGCGTGGAGTTGACGCTTTTGAGATATGCCACATACGCCGCCAGTGTCCTGCCGGACAGATGGGCGGACGTGAGATTTTTGCTACCGTTTATCCGATAGGCCTCCTGCCATTCACTTGCGGTAGGCAGGCGGCAGCCCAGCAAAGCGGCAACATAAATGGCGGCCTTCGGGGGCAAATATTGCACCGGATCATCCAAATTTGGCGGGCCGCCGGCAGTTTTGCTCAGGTGCCCCCCCGCTTTGGCCAGCATATTTGCGGGGTAACGGGGGGCGTTGTAAATTTGATTGGTGTTGGTAAACCAATGCTGGGCCAGTTCAGCCTCGCCGACGGTCTGATTGTAAACCCAGGTGTGCGGACCAAAATAATTACTGTTGGGTTTGATGAGGTTGTAGAAGGAGTTGGACGGCTTCTGGATCAGGTTATGGCTGGAATTCACGGCATTAAGAAATACACCCACGCTTAAATCGGTTGTGCATAAATAATATCGTTTTACGCCATTGGGATTCATGAGATGAAATTTAAGTGTGTTGCCACCTGAGGGGCTGGTGAAAATCCGAACATGATTGGCAGCTTTGGTCTGCTTCCAACCCGCAAGTGCCGGTCCGGACGGCTTTTGCGCCTGACCGGGTTTGGCTTTAATAACGGCTTGCAGTCCATGGTCAAAAGCTGCAACCTCAGCCGTGCCCTGCAGAGATTGCATAGCCGGTTCAGTCAATGCCCGAGCCAGTAATCGATGCATACCCGTGGCAAGGTTCTGGGCCGCTTCCGGGGCCTTTACGCCGAAGCACTGTGCGGAAAATTGATACAGTAAAATATTGAATCGCGCTTGGGGCGTCAGGGTCTTCAGAGCCGTCAAGTCATCCAACTGCGGTGTATGAGCCAGCATCAGGTGGTAATCTGCGGCAGCGGCGATGGTTTGGGATACCATCGCTGCGGTCGCGGATTGATTCATCCGCTGCTGCCAACGCAGTGGATATTGCCGCCTCAATTGTGCCAGCAACGCGCGTTTGCGAGCCGCCGCCAGCTTTGATTCAGCGTGCACGAGTTGATCCAGTTGCATCGGAATTTCCTGCTCTAAAGCCAGGGGCGAATTTGCGGGCGAGGACGGGATGGCTGCCAGCCGCTGCCAGATAGCTCGAACAAACAACGCCTTATTGGCAGACGCGGACAATGCCAGGCGGTAATCTGCCGGAAGCGCGACAGCCGAGGCGGAATCAATTGCGGCAAGCTGATGCAACAGGGCGACTTTTGTTTGCAAAGCGGATTGAATTTGTGCGTTGGTCCACCAGGGATTCTTCCGGACGGTTGCATACAGGGTGGAAATGGAAACAGCGGGGGAAAGCGTATCCTGCAGAAGATGGCATTGCGACAGGGCGGTATCAATGGTGTTGAAATCAGCAAGCAGGTGCTGGAAGGTCAAACGCTGTTGCGTCCATTGGGCGGCCGTGCGGTGGGAGATAACCGGTTTTAGGCCCGACCAAGTAATCTTGGCGAACGCCTGTTTTATCATGGCGGCACGGGCCGGCATCAGAGCGGAGGAAATGGCGAGCTTATTCCACGGCCGGTTGAATTGCGACTTGGATTGCGGCAGCTTGGCGGAAAAATCGGTAGCAAGTAAGGACCGGATATTGGAACGAATGGTTTGAATATGCTTGCTGATCGTGGGAACTTGCCACCGGCGCTTGCGCAGGGTCGTTGTTAGAAGATTGTAACTGGCCTGGTTGGCACCTATTGCAAGTGTCGGTGCCGGGGCGGGCGCGAAGATTACGGCGGTAATTCTATGAAGATAAGCCGCGTTGACGGTTGGATAAGGGGAAATGTGAAGCACGCGCGGATTGATACGATAATGCTTCCCCGCAGGCTGAAAGCCCAGAAATGTCGCGACCCATTTTTTTATATTAATTTGAGAGTCGATGAATGCGGTAACAGTCTGGTTCAGTTTCGTGAGATTGACCTGGGCGGTCATGACGGAATGTTCAATGTCCAGACGATTTTTCCATATCCACAGATCATGATTGCTGAACACCGCTAATTGAGTTCGCAACGCCTGTAACTGCGCCTGATAATTGACCGTGGGCGGTTTGGGGAGCCGCAACGCATGGGCTATGCGCTGCTGAACATCCCGGGCTTCAATATTAAATTGAAACTGGGATACAACATACGCGTTATCGGGGCCGGGAAGTCTTCGATAGCCCGCCAAGTCCGGGAAATACTTTTTTGGCGAAAGGGTTATGCTCCGCGGAGGCAGTTTCGCTACCAAGTCCCAGCGGATTTGTTTGCCGTACGCTGCCAAGGCCTTGGATTGCATTTGAGCTGCCGCCAACAAGGATGCCGCGTGATTTTCCAGCTCGGCGGGATCGGAGGTGGCCGCCAGATAGTGTGCCGCGTACTTGGGAAAGGTGATGATCAGCGGCTCTTTAACTTTTGAGAACTGTTTTAGTAACGTATTCAATTGCGGACGAAGAATGGTTACGCGCCGGGCTGCAGAAACTTGTGCAAGCCATTGCGGAGCGGATAAACCGCCGGGGCTCATGGCAAAGCGCCTTAAATTTGGCTTGCCGGCCCAGGCACTTTTATAGAGTTTCAGGAACGGTGCCAGGGATTGATCTTGCGGCATGGCCGCGAGAACCTGGCGGTTCAAGCTTTGGGCTGCCGAATTCCAACCGCGCTTTTGCCAGCGATCCTGCTGCTGCTGCAAGGTGGTATACAGTTTTCCCAAAATACGCTGGGTCTGCATCAGCAGTACAATGGCATGGCCGAGTTTTTGTGCTTCGTGCGGATGCGCGGAGAGGTCCTTTTGAATTTGCTGATTCGATAACAGGCCGGTGAATTCATGAAGAATATCATCCGGATTCAGAATGATGCCGTGCGATAAGGCGGTATTTAGTGGGGCCAAAGCCGGAACTTTGGACAGTGCCTGGCGATCAGCTGTAAACGCTTTGAACCAGTGCGTATAAGCCGCGGCGTAGGGGGCGTAGGCACCATTGAAGCGTGACATTTCCGCCAATGTACGCACGTGCCGCAGGTAGCCCAATGCCGCGACGACCAGCAGAATCAGTGCGGCGGCGGTGCATAGATACAGGGGCTTGCGGCTCTTGCGGGGTTTTAACTTAGCGGCACGCTCCAGGGCTGCGGCAATATTGCGCTGGTCTTCGGGCAAGTCTTTATTGAGCAGAAAGCCGCAGAACTCGCTCCACGCTCTTCCCTGCGACCCTAAGGATTTAAATTCCGCCATGCCCGGATCCAGCGGGGTTGTGGGCGTCCAGCGGCGTGCGGCGACAAATTCGCAGATGACTCGCCCAAGCTGCGATAGATCATCTGATGCAACAGCATTTGCGTTAAAGACACTGCCGGCGGGATTAGATAAAGCGATATGGGCCAGGGCCGGCGATCCGGTGGAGCAGAAAATATTTTCCGCCCGAAGATTGCCGTGCGTGCGGGAAGTCAATTTTTGTGCATCCAGCAGCGCGGTAAGGACGGCAGTTGCTACGTGATGCAGATCAGCGGGGGTTGGCGTGACACGCAGGCGAATCAAGCGGCTTAGGGGCCAGTCAAAGCGTTCCAAGACACAATAGGCAGAGTTGTTATCGCCGGCCTGAATGTCAAAAACCCTGGCCCAAAGCGCTGATTCCTGGGCAATTAGTTTTTGAAAGTCATAACGGGCGATAAAGTTGGACTGAGCTGCGCGTTGACGCGTGGCATTCCACAGATCATCCGGTGGATTAAAAGCCAGGATAATTTTGGCGGGAGATTCGGAACTTTCCAGCGCATAGCATATCGCCATGGCCTGCCGGCCTATGATGTGATCGGTTTGATATGGACCGAAATTAGGCACCCGGCAATTCCATCACGCGTTCGCTGGCGGGAACGACTATACCATGCTTCACAACAGTGCCGAAATAACCTCCCGCTTTGCGCTGCAGGCCCGGCTGATACCATCGGCATAGCCGGCGGCTATGTGATGGAATGCAAGCCGAGCCTTGGGAAATTACGCGATACCCGCTGCATACCGCTTTAGCTTTTTTTCGGCTTAGGGGGCGTTTGGCACACCACGCCGCTGTTTTTAATTAAAATTTTGATTGGATTGGCCGATCCGGGCCAGCGTGATTTTTTCAGCGGCAGGATCAGCCGACGCGGATCTTCCGGGCCGGGCATATCCTGACGAATTCCCGGCAACTGAGCCAGTACAAACAGAGAGGTGTCGCCATTTTTCTTCCATTGCTTCCATATTGGATTGTGTTTGGAGAATACGACTTGGGCGGACGAACCGGGAGTAAAGTTAAGCGTGGCTTTGAGTGCACCGGAGCGGAGCAGATCACCGGCGGAAAAGTACCGGGTCATGGAATAGTTATACCAGCGTTTATAATCCGTGGCGTTCACACCCACGAGATCCACGGCAATGGTGCTGGTGGATTGATTATTAACCTGCAAGCTCTGGCCGAGGGTGAACTGCGTATTGCGGTCAATCGGCCCGCTGGAGCAGGCGGTCAAACCCAGCAGCAGCACCATCAGCATGGCACCAGCAAGTGCTCTACTTTGCGAAGTACATTTCATAGTGCGTCCTTTTTCTCACGATCCATCAGGGCGGCAATGGTATTACATTCCCATTTGAAACCGGCGGATCACCGCGTGAACCTCTCGGTTTACCTGCCAATCAATTACAATCAGGCTTCGTGTTTGAATCAAGAGCCGATCCAGTTTGGCGGCTGCCGGTTCAAACACATTGGCCATGGCGGCGGAGGGCATTGTACCGTATCCGCGGCAAAAGCTGTCGGGGCCGATTCCGGGAATCATCTGAACAATCAGCGAGAGGATATCCGCCCACAACCGCGAGGGGATTAATTCGCTATCCTGTTCTTGAACGCCGGTGGCTTGAAATACATTTTGCGGCCCCAGGGTTTTATTCCAGCGGCTGTCACGCGACAGAATATCCATGATGCGGTTATCAAGGGGTTTATCCGCCGTATATTCCGTTGCAAGTTGCCGCGCCAGGCTGTTTAGTTCATCCGCGACCACGGGCAGCGGATTGGCCGCATGAACCACCAGTGCTCTCAGGGCCAGCACGGCCAGAGAATAGAGATCATAGGCGGTGTCCATTCGAACAACGCATTGCATCCAGACCGGCTGCAGGGTGGATCCCTCGGCGGCTTTGAGGACACCAGCCAATCGCGGATGCATCGGTTGGTGCAGCGATCGGAAGCGATACTCCCCCACCGCCAGTGCGGAATCCTGTTCCACGGAGCCAGCCACCAGAACGCGTTGGTCAGATAATCCCAGACGCAGGCAGACCAGATCATCGGCGCGCACCGTAACGGCATCAAGGTTGCTTAAGGTCCCTTCGACATATATCGAATGGTCGCTTTCGATGGTCACGGTGCGCAGGCGCAGGGCCGCCTTTTCGGTGACCATGGACCGGCCTTCCATGGTGGGCTGATAAACGCCCGGCGATATTTTTGAGCCATGGGTAAAGACCACGGCCTGCGCATCGGACAGTTCCAGGCGGGCGGCGTCGCCGCAATCAACAAGCCGCACCTGACCGGTCCATAAGAATGGCAGCGCCACCGCGGGATTTGCCAGGGAGATCTGAAAACTGGAACAGTGTAAATTCAGGATGGGGCGTTGCAGCGTGCGAACGGCAGTCTGAGTTTGGTGCACCGCATCGGCCAGGAATTTGAGCTTCAGGTGCAGGCTTTCGATGATGCGACCTCTTTGCCCGTGCCGGCCTAGAAATACGGTTCCGGAAGTTGCGATTTCGCCCGTATCGCGGAGTATCTGGGCGACCTTGTCAAAATCGGCCGGCGTTTTGCCCACAGGCAGGCCGTCATATTTGGCACCGCCGAGCACATCCAGAAAAGCTTCAGCGGACAGTGCACTGAATTTGGAAATGTGCATTAACCAGCCGGCGGAGTTCCAGGCGATTAAGGCGCGTTCCGCCAGGACATCGCGCAGATATTGTGTGTTTTCATTGGCGGGAGCGTCCTCCTGCACGGCAAGAAATAGTGGCTGGCCATCGGTGGATTGAACCGTCAGGTAACGAAACAGGCTGCGGGAATAGGCGGGTAATTTATGGGCGGACAGCAATACATCATCGCAGCAAAGTTTCCAGGTTTGCTGGGAAGCTTCATCAATTAAGGGCTGGATTTTCCGGGCGGTGAAATTAAAAAACAGCGGTATGGGCGGTTGGTTTTCCCATGTGCCTGTCATGATGAAATCTTCGGTGCCACTGCGTGCGGCCTGGCAGTTGCTTTTCCATCGTTCATCCAGAAGATGATTGTTCCAGTGCGTGCGGACAGCGTCGGGGCCATCCATTGCAAAGTCCTGCGTTTGAAGCGCAATTTCAACCCATTGCAGGACAGTGCCGACTTGATCGGTCAGACAACCGAGAAAACAGCGGGCGTCAAATGTTTCCCGCACCGGCACAAACCAGCCGGCAACGGGATCAGCCTTGAGGCGGATAACAGCGCAAAGCCGAATCGCCGCATCAGGCGGGGCGATGAACGGGCAGGCCTGAAAGCCTGTCGGCATAGATGGTGTAAGTTGGGCCATGGTGCCGTGGTTCCTCTTTCTGATCTGCGGAACGGCAATGTCACGCGAACGCTGCCGGAATATATATCCGGGTATTGTACAGAAATCGCATCAAGCGCAAAGTCGGATTCTACGAGGCAACCATGACCTTGGCCTGACTGGGCGCGATTTGTGCACCTGAGGGCATATTGGCATTGGAACCGTTATGCCCCGTTGTGCTGGTAAGGTAGACTGCGGGCTGGCCCTGTATTTTTACCTTGGTGCTGCCTTTTTTAAACGCCACGGTTTGCATATTGGTGCCGGAAACTACTCCGCCGGCGGTTCCGGCTTCATCGCCTTGAGATTGCGACATTTGCGTATTGAGATTGGCGGCCTCCTTGCTGTCAAACTTGACTTTGGTGGAGGTTTTTTGCGCTTGCGCTAGATTGCCGATGTTCGGATACGGAATCGGTATCGGACCGGCGGGCGATGGCGTTTTGCAAACGTCGGGCATGCCCATACACACGCCGCCGCCTTTGCTTGATGCTGGAAACATAGAAAACACTCCTGCAAATTAACCCAGGTGAATCTGATCGGCTTTAACCTTGAAATCTTCCTGCGTGTTGAGGTAGGTATTCTGGCTGCGGCTATGCCAGGTGGATTTAACGATCATCCGCAGGCGGCCCGAGCAAAGCTGGCAAAGCTCCTCTACGCTCTGATACACGTTCTTACAACGGCTGATCAGGGTTTCGGTTATCAGCTCGGTGCGGTTTGAGGTGACTTTGATATTTTCAAGGTCACCGGTCAGCGACGAAGATTTTACGGCCGTGCGATCGGCGGCAAGATTAAATTTTTCCGCGGCTACATGGACTTCCGGCGATTTAAGTTTTGCAGTATCAGATCGCAGACGCAGTTGCGACAATGCCCCCTTAAGAGCATGGATGATGCCGACATCCACCGCGCGGCCGGCCTGAATGGCTACGGAGTCAGCCTCCAGGCGGATTTGTTTTCCAGCGCGAAACACCATATCGCCATCGGGAGCGACCAATTCCAATCCGCCGGTATCAGCGTGAATGCGGGTTTGGCGCGAGTGAGGATTGTATTCCAGAACCAGGTTATTTTCGGGGGAGAAGATGCGTACATAGGGTTGCGTGTCGGCGTTGGATATTTCCGCGTAACCGCCACCCGGTAGAGGCCGCTTTTCCACCGGTGCTGGGTTCTGCGAACCGGGAATTATTCCTATGGCGTAAAGACATTGGGCGTCCTGACCGGCGATCAGAACCTGTTGGCCGATTTGCGCGACTTGGCCATAGCCCATCGCCGCAGTGGCACAGAATTCGCGCTCTGCGGGGTCATCGGGAAAGCGTATTTTTATTTTCCCGTCATCGGTGACCCTGAGCACTTCAGCGGGTGAAAAATGCAGCTTGGCGGTAATCGGATCATGTTCTAATAGTTCAGGGTGCATAATGATTCTCCTTGTCAGTTAGTTTTTTCGGCTTTGGGAGGCTGAAAATCTTCAGCGGATGCCAGATCGGCGTCGGTGCGTTTTACAAGCTCGAGGTTAGCGCCGGTCCAGATTGCGCCAATGTCGATCATGCGATGCATATCCGCCTGTTTCAGATCGGCGGCTGAAAAATCAGCGTTGTTAAATGTGCCATAATTCAGGACGCAATATGTCATGCGGGCTTGCCGCAGTATGGCGCGAACGGCTTTGGCTCTGGTAAAGTCGGCACGGTCCAGAAGAGCGCCGGTAAGATCGGCAGAGTCCAGCGTTGCATCTTCAAAGCGGGTTAATCGCAGGTCCGCTTTTTGAAGTTTTGCGCCGGTGAGATTTGCTCCGGTGAAGTCCGCCAATTCGGCCTTGGCGTCGATTAAATGTGCGCCCTGAAAATTGCTGGATTTCAAATTGGTGCGGCTGAGGTTCACAGATGAAAGTCGCGATTTCTGAAAATTCGCTTTTTCCAGATCCGAATCGGAAAAATCGCAGTCGGAAATGTCCATATCGGCACATTGGGTCTGTTTCATGTTGCACTTAAAAAAGGTGGTTCGGCCCAAGCGGCTGCCCGTGAAATCGACAGCTTTGAAATCGGTCATGTCGATACGCGCATTGCGCAGGTCCAGTTTCGCGACTTGGGCACCGGCCATTTCACAGTGCTGAAGCGTGCTATGGGATAAGTCCGCACCCGATAGATCGGCTTGGGAAAACAGGGTGTCATGCAGGGTGGCGCGGCTGATATTGGCCCCTTTTAACGACGCCCCGGAAAAATCCGCGCCGGTCAAGGTACATCCGGAAAAATTAGCGCCATCCAACTGACCGCCGGCAAAATCACAACTGGTCAGATCCATTCCCGCAAAATCCACCTGCTCAAGGCCACAGGCGGAAACGCGGCCACTATTTAGCCGGGCACCGGAGAAGCGAGCACCGCCGAGGCGGCACGTATCAAAGGCGGTGGTGGTAAGATCACATCCCGCAAATGCGGCGCCGGATAAATTGGATTCCTGGAAGGCGGCACCTTGAAGTTGGGCACCGCTGAATACGGCGGCGGCCAGGTTTGTTTTACTGAATCCACTGGATTCCAGATTGGCACCGGAGAAGTCCGCGCCGGCGAGATCCATGGACTGGAATTGCGTTTTCTGCAGGTCATATCCGGCAAAATTGCGTTGCTGAACTTTGCAGGCTTGAAGCGTACAACCCGCGATATTTTTGGGTAGCGCAGAATCTGCACAATCCACATCGGTCAGCGTGGCACCGGCGATATTGGCATGAGCTAATCCTTTTACCGCTTTCATACCGCAATTCTGAAATGTCGATTCGCCTAATTGGGCACCGGAAAAATTGCTGCCATCGAGGGCTACCGTTTCAAATTTGGATTTCGTCATGACGGCGTTAGTAAAATCCGCCCCTTTCATGCTACAGGTACCCATGCCGAAGTCGGTCTCAGATAAGCCAATATCGTGTAATCCCACGCCCGCCTTCTCAAGGTCGGCCATGGAGGGGTTGGTTTTGGCCATGTCCAACATGCGTGCCGAGGGTTTAATGGTTCGGGGATCTTTCAGAAGCATGATTTCTGCAACTGCGGTAACGCCGGAAAGATTCGCGCCGGAGAAATTGGCCTGGTCGCCGATGCTATTGGTGAACTTGGCATCGGTAAGATTGGCACCGGTCAAATTTGCCCCGGTGAGATCACAATTATCAAACTGCGCATCGGCGAATGTCGCATTCTCCAGATTGGCGGTGCTAAATTTTACGTAACGGAATGTAGCTTGGCGGAAATTAACGCCCTTAAAGTCCACACTGGTTAAATCCACCCACCAGAGTTGAATGCCCGCCAGCGATTCGCCGGACTGCACCTTGGCGACCACATCTTCACGCTTCATCAGCAGTTTGCTGTGATTTTTGAATTCTTCGGCAAGACGCTTAATGTCCAGTGTGGACATATCCAGATTTTGAAAATCAAGGGTATCAAAGTAACTCATGATTCTACCTGTTATCACGCTTCCGACGCGGAGAGCTTGGTCATTTTAACATTGGTTGCACTGTCCGTAATCAGCCCCTGAAGTACGGCATTAAGAAATTCAGCCCCGTAGGCGTTGGCTCCACTTAAATTGGCCATGGTCAGGTTGGCTTTTTCAAAGGTAGCTTTAAATAAATCCGCCTGCTGAAACAGGGCACCGGTGAGGTTGGCTTTATTGAGCCTGGCGGTTTTCAAGTTGGCGGCTGAACAATTCGCCCCCTGTAAACCCGCAGAAGTGAATGTGGCACAGGATAATTCCGCGTATCGCATATTGGCACCGGCTAAATTTGCCGCCGCCCATATTGAATCGGTTCCTTGCACTTCATATAAATTGGCCTCCGGGAAATCGGCCTTATCGGCACGCAGTTTTGTCCCATCCGCATTGGCAAAATTGACCTGCTTTCCCGTGGCCTTTTCAAAGGATGCTTCGATAAGTGCGGCATGGGAGAAATCGGTTTGATTGAGTGTCGCAGCGGTAAAATCGGCTTGTGGGCATTTGCTTTGCTGAAATTTGGCGCGTGACAGATCAGCCTCGGCAAATAATGTCTCCTTTGCCGCTACGCCGGTAAGCACCGCATCCGTCAGAGTGGCTTTTTCAAACAGGGCTTCATCCAGCATCGCACCGGTGAGATTCGCTCCGGCCAGGTTGGCTTGTGTAAAGTCCGCTTGTTTAAGGTTTGCATTTTCCAAGTTCGCACCGGCTAAGGCGGCTTGGCCAAAGTTGGACTGTTCCCCCTGAACCTCGGACATATTGGTGGACGCCAAATTGGCGCCGGTGAAATTGCATTTAGTCAGGGTTGACGCCTTCAGGTTGCAGTTGGACAAATTAGCGCTGGAGAAATCCGCTCCGGTAAGATTTAGTCGTGACAGGTCCAATTGTGATAAATTCTGCTTGGTCAGCGGTTCGCCCAGCGCGACTTTTTGTTCCACCATCTGCCGGGTCCACACCGGTGGAGCTTCCGGCGGTTTTTCCGCTTCGGGCTCGGGAATGCCCGCCCTAGCTCGCAATTGTTTCAGCTGGGCGATTAACGGGGATAAATCCTCCGGGTTGTGGCCCATTTTTGGCAGTAAGGCTCCCATGAGCGACGTAAACTTTCCGATGGCGGGGTCGCTTGCGATTTCCGTCGGTGAAAGCCCCTGAGATTCCCAAAACCGGATTTGTTCAGCGTGGGCCTTGCCGCTTATGGCGGGCAGGTTATCCGGATCCAGGCCCGACTTGGACATCGCAGTTTTCAACTGATTTTGCAGGTCCGCTTCGTGCATGGCGGAAGCTTTGGCTGGATCGTCTTCAACCATTTGGTCCAGCATGGCGGCTTGTTTGGCTTTCAACTCCGGCGGCAATTTTGCCGGGTCCATGCCCAGATTTTTACACATGGCCGCCACCTGCGCTTCCATCTGCTGGCGCATTTCAAGCTTCTGCTGTTCTTTGGCGGCCAGTTCCTCGGCGGTTGGCTGAGGTGGTTTGGCTTCCGGCGGCGGTTCTTCGGCAGGTTCTTCGGGTTCCTTCAGAGATTGCAGGAATTTCTGGCGGCACACTTCCAGCGATACGGGCGGTTGCGTCAGCGGTTCATCCATAATAAATACATCGGCGACATCTTCAAATTCTTCAGATTTTACCGCCGCCACGCCGCGCCACAGCAGGACCATTTTCTCGGATTCCATATCCACCCAGAGCGTGTCGAGGTGCATCGGCACTTCTTCAAAATTTCCCGCCTGCTTTTCCGTGGCCCCGGCGCGGTTGATAAAGCAGCGCACGCGCACACCGGGCAATCGCGATTCATATTTTGCATGTTCCGGATGTAGGTTTTCAAAAAGCAAGGGTTCATCGCCGCGCAAAAAACCCTCCACCTGCATGTCCGGAGCGGCGGCATTAAAGTAGGAGAAGTCAAAATCCACGGGAAACCAGGGCCAGCGGGTTTTGCGATAACTGCCGCCATAGGAGCCGAGCTTACCGGCACGCGTATGCCATTTGGCGCTTAGCGGAGCAAAGCCAGCGGGAAATGGGCGATCTTTGGGGTTTTGAATTAATTGCGCGGGATTTTCGATATTGGGCAACTGCCAGATTTCCTGCCCTTGTCCGCCGCGCAGTGGCTCATGGCCCTTGCCGATTGGGTTGGCGACATAGCCGGGACCGCCGTAACTATTTTCATAACGCAGCGCCATGGAACGAAAAGGTTGCGGAGCAGTGGCGGTACGGCTAAGGAGTTTTTTTTCCCAGCGGCGATCACCGGCGACGGTCAATTTACCGGTCTTGTTACCGACTTGGAATGTCGCCTGACACACGGGAATGGGTTTACCGCCCGGCGGATGGCAGGTGCCAACCAAAAGTAAATCGGCCTTGGGTTTGAAATAGGCAAAATCCGATTCATAACGTGGCGGCCCGCTTTTTTCCTCATCATCCGGATAAAATTCGTCGCCGGTTGGGAATGGCTGCTTGGGCAGTGGGATCGGCGGTTGCCCCGGCTTTAAGATGTACGTGGCTTTGGCAATAAGCGTCATGGAGTGGCCGGGAAAATTGGTTCTTCCCGCCAGGGGGGAGAATCGAGCGACCGTTGGATTGGTTATCTTCAAATTAGTGCCCTTCACCACGTTGTATTAGTCGCACCGGGATTCCGCAGGCCGGAAAGATCCCGATATGCCGCGGGGTTACTGTGCGACCGTAAAAGCGCCACTGTTCACGTCAAACTTGGCCAACTTCAGTTTCCCTGAACCATTATCATTGGCAATGGTGATCCCGCCGGGCTTTACGATTAGGTCTGTGCCTGATCCCTGTGTTCCCGCGCCAATGGTGACTTTCTTTTTTGGGGAATTCAGTAATATCGTTCCCTTTGCAGACTCCAGCTTAATATTCCCTTGATCGTCGATCTTGACTCCGCCACTGACGTCCCCGGAGGCGTACGCCGATGTGGCTAATACGAGCGGCTTCATGACCTTGGTCGTGACGACGTTAATTAATGTGTAGACCAAGCCCACTGCCCCAACCGCCACTGCGGCGTCCTCAAGGATTGTAGTGGTCTTATTTACCGCGCTCTGGACAGCAACCGGGTCCACGGTCTGCGTGGAACTTGCCCCGCTGTTATTGCTGGAAGTAACCGTTCCACCGTTGATGGAAACCGTTTTGTTGCCGGCATTAACCCCTGCGTTTAGGGCAGAATCGACACTCGATTCGTGGCTGCTGAGCTCGTTGCCGATATAAGAAAGCATAAACGCCACGACCGAAAGCGCGGCACCCGCCTTCTGCATTCTCAATCCGTGTCCGACTAAGCTCAGGTCGTCGACCGATTTTGGGGGACCAACCTCCAACGCGGCACCCGATGAGCTGAGGTGAAGTATGGAACTTGCCGTGTTCGTAGAAGTGGCATCCTTTTTTCCCCCCACTAGGCAGATACTCTTATCGGCACCGATAATCACGGACTTCTTTGTTATGAAGCCCAGGATGCCGTCAACAAATTGGGAATCGTCCCCGCCAGTCATGCGTAACTGGTCTTTCCCGACCCAACTTGTCGTGCTGAGCATGCAGAAATTCGTTTCGCCAAAAAACGCTCCCGTAACTAACGACCCAAGCCGGAAGACCGCCGTCGGTGCCAGCACCGCGCTGGCATAACTTGCGGCGTGCTGAAACGTCGAGTTACTATAGTTGGTCGTGCTCAGCACGCCTTCCCCGACGATTAGCGTTGACTGAAGGTTGGGGCTGTAAATCTTTACGTGCTCATCGCCCGGCGTCGCGTCCATGGTTATCTGGTTGCCATAGTCGTCGCGGAAAATGCGCTTGTGTTTGTTTGCCGGCAGCGATTCGGGCGGCATGTTGTCCGCGTTGTAGACGCGGCCAGTGATCAGCGGCTTATCCGGGTCGCCTTCCAGAAAATCTACGATGACTTCGTCGCCAACATGCGGCAAGGCCATATCGCCCCAGTTTAAGCCGTTGTTGGGTGCGCCCGCCCAGGATTGTGATACGCGTATCCAGCAGGAGGAGTTCTGATCCGATGTGCCATAGGTGTCCCAGTAGAATTGCACTTTTACCCGGCCATATTCATCGGTGTAGATTTTTTCACCGGACGGCCCCACCACCACAGCCGTCTGGGGGCCGCGTACCAGCGCCTTGGGTGTATTGCGTGCGGGGCGGAACTGCTGGCTGGATTCAAAACAGGTTAGATTGCCCTTAAACGTAGTTTCCACAGGGCCCGGCTGATTCTGCAGATAATTTTCATTGCGGATGTCATATTGCACGCTCTGAATCAGATAGGTCTGATTCATGGCTGAGACCGGATGATCCGCCAAGGTAAACAGGTACCCAGCCTCAATACCGCGATTATTGGAGCTTGCTGAAGCCACCGCAAACCCGGCCTGCTGTTCCTGCATGCGGGCTTGAACATAATTGCCGCCATCGGCGGATTGGCTGTAGCCGCCTGGATAATCATACACACGATGATCCGTCTGGCTGACCACACCGGCGGTGTTGGCGGCTGAGGTTAAAAGTGATTTCTTGGGGGCGGTAAAGTCATAATCGTTGAGCATGAAATTGCCGGACTTAAGTGTCTGCCGCAATTTCCAATCCCGAATATAGTCGCCTTTGGCGGCGCGATCAGGCCCCAGGTAACTGATGCCGGCATCACCGCTGATATTGACACTTGCCGAGACGCCATCAGCCACTACGAGCTTATGGGTAACGTTGCCGCTTTGCGCATCTTTTTCATGCTTAAAAAAATAATAAATTCCCTCGTTTTCCAGCAGGCGGGAGACAAAATCAAAGTCCGTCTCACGATACTGCACGCAGTAATCCCACGTGCGGTACGTTGCGGTAAGGGCATTATCCACAACCGACGAAAATCCTAAGTCGGAAAATATCTGCTGGACAATTTGCGGTACGGTCAGTTTTTGAAATATCCGACAATCGCGGCGACGCTTTAAAAACCAGAGCCAGGGGACCATGACTGCGGAATAGTGATAGATATTGCCTTCGCTGTGGGTTTGCTGAAAATGGGAAATGTAACCATTAAAATAGCGGATGCTGGATGCTGCCGAAAGGGCACCGGCTTTTGCGGAAAGCGAAACCGAGACATTTTTTCCCAGGATATCGGAGAAATTAATATCAGGCTTTTCGGAAAGCATTTCCAGTTCATATTCAAACGGTGCGCTTAGCGCTTCAGTACCCGTGAATTTTGTCAGCAGCAATACATCCGAACCCAGCGGCGTATTAATGCTTAATTCGCGGTGTCCTTGTTTGAATTTAGCCATGGTGCAACTCCTGATTAAGCGATGGCGCTCCGCATTTCAATTCCAAACGGCTTGCACGCCGCAACAACTATTTTCCGCCAAAGTTAAACTTAAATTCGCCCGCTTCGGCGGTCACAGCGATGCGATCAATCTGCCGGCCTTCCATCATGCGGGTTAAAAATTCATGGCCGATCTGCGGCAGAAGAACATTGGTGATCATGGCATCCACCATGCGGGCACCGCGTTCCAATTCCGTACACCGCTCGGCGATGAGCTTGGGCACTGATTCATCGTATTCAAATGGAATCTTGTGGGTTTCCCGGACACGCTTTTGCACCCGCGAAAGCTGGAGGTTGATTATCTGTTTGAGCATGGCTGCGGAAATGGGATAGTAGGGAACCACAACCAGCCGATTCAGTAGTGCATCGGGGAACACCTTTACCAGCGGGCCGCGCAGGGCTTTTTCCAACCCTTCGGCGTCCGGCAGTAAATCCGGGTCTTTGCACATGTTTACAACCAGATCCTGTCCGGCATTGGTGGTCAGGATGATGATGGTATTTTTGAAGTCGATCATGCGGCCTTCACCATCTTCCATCCAGCCTTTGTCAAAGACCTGGAAGAAAATCTCATGGACATCTTTGTGGGCTTTTTCCACCTCATCCAGCAGAACCACTGAATAGGGCCGGCGGCGCACCGCTTCGGTTAAGACGCCGCCCTCACCGTAACCGACATAGCCCGGCGGAGAGCCTTTGAGCGTGCTGACGGTATGCGATTCCTGAAATTCACTCATGTTGATGGTTATTAAATTGTGCTCACCACCGTACAGCGTTTCGGCCAGGGATAACGCTGTCTCGGTTTTACCCACGCCCGATGGGCCGGCCAGCATGAATACGCCGATGGGGCGATTGGGATTATCAAGTTTGGCCCGTGATGTCTGCACACGGCGGGCAATAATTTCCAGGCCATGGCGCTGGCCGATCACGCGTTTCTCAAGGTGATCAGCCAGTTTCAGAATTTGTTCAATTTCATTTTTTACCATGCGGCCAACGGGTATGCCGGTCCAATCCGCGACCACCGATGCCACGGCTTGCTGATCCACGGTTGGGAAAATCAAGGGCAATTCGCCCTGCAATGCGGAAAGCTCATTTTGCAATTTACGCAAATCGGCCAGCATGGCATCGCGCTGCTCGGGCGTAAGTTTGGCGGTGGGAGCAGCTTCGGCTGGGGCTGCGGCCGCTTTGGCTTTGGGCTTGGCGGGCGCAGCTGCTGCGGGTTCCGGCGCACTTTCAATCGGCTCGGCAGCGGCACGTAAGGAATGGCGAATGTCGAGAATTTTGTCAACCAGTTGTTTTTCCTGCTTCCATTTGGCATCCAGATCCGCGAAACGCTTTTTCTCAACTTCTAAAAGGCCTTTCACCTCAGAGAGCCGATGGGTGTGATCCAGGCCAACCGCGGTTTCACGATTTATAATTTGAATTTCCATTTCCAGAGCTTCAACACGGCGTTTGGAATCCTCCAATTCCGCGGGTAGGGCGTGCTGGCTTACAGCGACACGGGCGGAGGCAGTGTCAATAAGACTGACCGCTTTGTCAGGCAATTGCCGCGACGGAATATAACGATGCGACAATCGCACCGCGGCGTCAATGGCTTCATCAAGAATCTGTACACGATGATGCTTTTCCAAGGGTGCAATAAGCCCGCGAAGCATTAAAACCGCTTTATGTTCCGAGGGTTCCTCCACCTTCACTACCTGAAAGCGGCGGGTCAGGGCGGGATCTTTTTCAATGTGCTTTTTGTATTCATCCCACGTGGTAGCGGCAATGGTGCGAAGCGTGCCGCGGGCCAGGGCGGGTTTGAGCAAGTTAGCGGCATCGCCGGTTCCAGCGGCACCACCGGCTCCAATGAGGGTATGGGCCTCATCAATAAAGAGGATAATGGGCTTGGGGGAAGCCTGAACTTCTTCAATCACAGATCGCAGGCGCTGCTCAAATTCCCCTTTCATACTCGCCCCAGCCTGCAGCAGACCGATATCCAGCGTGTGAACACTGACATCTTTAAGCGAGGGTGGGACTTCACCGGCGGCCACGCGTTGAGCAAAGCCTTCGACTACGGCGGTTTTTCCGACGCCGGCCTCGCCGGTAAGAATCGGATTGTTCTGCCGCCGACGCATGAGAATATCAACAACTTGCCGGATTTCTTCATCGCGCCCGACGATGGGGTCCAGTTCACCGGACTTGGCGCGGGCTGTTAAATCAATGGCGAATTTGGCCAGGGCCTCCTGTTTCCCCATGGCTGCCGGCGCGATGGCTCCGCTGACTTCCCCTGGCGCTCCACTGCCTTCGGTTTCCGAGGGGGCCAGAAGTTCTTCGGTGGAGCCGGAGGTTATTTTGCCGAAATCGTCGGACAATTGCTCCGGTTTTACTTTTTCAAATTCACGGGAAATATTCAGCAAACTGTTCCGCAACGTGTTGGTTTTTACCATACCAAGGAGCAGATGGCCCGTGCGCACTTGCGTGCTTTTATAAACCAGCGATCCATACACCCAGGCCCGCTCCACCGCTTCATCAATATGCGAGGACAAATCCGATATGGAAGTTGAACCACGCGGCAGGCGATCCAGGGATGCGGTTATATCCGCAGCCAATTTAGATGGATTGAGACCAAAATGACGGATAATCAGATGCAGGTCGGTATTGTCCAACTGCAGAATCTGATTGATCCAGTGTACCAACTCCACGTAGGGATTGCCGCGCATTTTGCAGAAGACGGTGGCACTTTCGATGGATTTATAGGCCACCTTGTTTAGCTTACCGAACAACGCGGAACGACTGATTTCTGCCATAAATAAATCCTTATTCTTCCTGTTAAGCCGCGACCGGGCGGCAAATTAACTCTCGCAGATCGTGATCCAATTCTGTTGTGTGCAGCCAGGTGGTATAACCCAGGCGGCAATCTTGTCCGAGAATCATGGGCGGTACGGCGGCGGCCTTGAGAATCAGGCGCACATCCCATTCCAGCTCGTCATTGAGATATAACTTTACCCAATCGCACAGGTTCTGAAAACCGACGCTGCCGGGTAATATTCGGTTAAAGTCTGCCAGGGCCATGGGGCCTAGAACAATTCTGAATTTTCCCTGCGCATCCCAGACGCGCGAGCCTACGACAAGAGTCTGTCCCAACATTCCCGACTCAGGGTTAGAGCCTAACTGGCAGCGGCAATCCGTGGGTAATGCGAGCCAGCGGCCGGAGAATTCTTCAATCTCCGCGGTCACACCGAAATATTCATACAGAATGGATCGTAAGCCGTCCGGATTCCGTACCCCGGCCAGCAGGCGGCCGGAAAAATAGAGTTTGGCGTTGTCAGGTATGCTGTCGCGGCTCATTAAGTGATTGGTTCCCAGCCCCATGAGGCTGGAGAAATAACGGACGAAGGCGTCATCATCTCCCGGATTGGCGACCGACGTTTCATGCCGATCGTAACTGACTGTCGGCTCATTGCAGGCCCAGGCACGATAAAAAAAACTGATCATCCGATGATGAAACATATCAGCAAACGCGCAGAGCGTATTATCTTTTACGTGCAGTTTGCGCTCACGGGCGTATTCTGTCAGATGCAGCGGGAGCGGGCCGTTGGGGCCAAACAGGCCGATGAAACGCACCGCCAACCGGGGTACCTCCAGCGCATCGGAAAATTCCAGTTTTTCAACGGTGCTGGCCGGGAATGCCAATGCCGGCTCCTGGCCAAACCGCACGGGATCCAGTCTGGGAGAGGTGGAATAGCCCACGCGCGGCAAATCCCGGCGGGCGCATTCAATGCTGCGCACGGCCAGGAAAAAGTCGTAGCACGCGGCCTGCGATTCCAGCAGGCGCATCAGAGTATCTGCCGGCGTCCCG
>JAKBCC010000013.1 GCA_021808105.1 Planctomycetota bacterium | reverse complement strand
GCGGCTGGCCGCCCAACTGCGGAAACTCGGCTACAACGTCACGCTCGAGGTCCGGCCCCGTGCCGCGTAACTGGACGCCGTCCGCGAATTTTCAGAGCAGGAGTTAGCAGGATTGCGGCGTCTGGTATTGGCGCACGGGAGAGCGTTTATTGTGCGTTCCACCACCGGCATAGCCGGCGGCTTTGTGAAGTTTTCCTGCACTGCCCCGTAGGCCGGAAATATTGTCATGCCCGGATATTTAACCTGTTCTTGCGGCCGGTAATCCTGGCATTTTTTCTCCCGGTGGAAAACCGCTATACTTTCGGGCTTTGGTATTTCGGAAAAGAATGGAGTTGTCTATGTCCGTGTCCAAGTCTTCGATTAAACGCCCGGTCATGTTGATTATCCGTGACGGCTGGGGCGAAAATCCACACCCGGAAATGGATGCCTACAACGCCATTAAATTGGCCCAGCACCCCGTGGACGACCGTCTGATGCGGGACTATCCCAATGTGCTGATTCATACCAGCGGGGAATGGGTGGGGCTGCCCGAAGGCGTCATGGGCAACAGTGAAGTGGGACACCAGAATATCGGGGCCGGCAGAATTGTGGACCAGGAAACCATGCGCATTACCCGACGGATTCGGGATGGCAGTTTTTTTGAGAATCCCGCTCTTAATGCGGCCATCGCCTTCGCCGAGGCGCATCATGGGCGCTTACATGTGATGGGCTTGTGTTCCGATGGCCGCGTGCATAGTGACTTGGAACATGCGTATGCCATTCTGGAACTGGCCAAACGGAAAAAATTCCCAGCAGATCGCGTCTTGATTCACGCCATTACCGACGGTCGGGATACGGCACCCCGGGGCGGCAAGCGGTATCTTGCTGCCCTGGAAGCCAAAACGCGGGAGATTGGTGTGGGGAAAATCGCCACGGTGGTGGGGCGATATTATGCCATGGACCGGGACAATCGCTGGGACCGCGTGGAAAAGGCGTACAACCTTCTGACACTGGGCGAAGGCACAACATTTCCCAACGCGATTGCCGCCCTGGAGCACTATTACGCCAACCCCACGGAACCCTCCCGCGCGGGCGATGAATTTGTGGTACCCAGTGTAATAGCCGGCATTGACGGCAAAATAAAAGATGGCGACGCGATGATATTCTTTAATTATCGCGGCGACCGCCCGCGCGAAATCACCCGAGCCTTTATGTATGATGATTCACGGTTCCAGCAGGAAAAAAACGGCGGTTTTATCCGCAAAAGCCGCCCGACGAATATTTACTTTGCCACCATGACGGCGTATGAGGAAGGCCTGCCGGTACATCCGATTTTTGCCAAGCCGGAAAAAATGAGGGACATCCTTGGCATGTATATCGCCCAGCAGGGTTTAAGCCAGTTCCGTTCGGCGGAAACCGAAAAATTTCCGCATGTCACATTTTTTTTCAATGATTACCGCGAACCGCCGTTTGATCATGAAGATCGCAAAATGGCGGAAAGCCCGAAGGTGACAACCTACGATCAGCAACCGGAAATGAGCGCCAGTCAGGTGACGGATATCGTTTTAGCGTCATTGGATAAAGGGGAGGAAGATTTTTACGTGGTGAACTTTGCCAATGGCGATATGGTGGGCCACACCGGCAATTTGCCGGCGGCCATCAAGGCGGTGGAAACCGTTGATGCGTGTGTAGGTAAGTTGCTGGAACAAATTCGGGCCAGGGGCGGTGCCGCGATTGTCACTGCGGATCATGGCAACTGCGAACAAATGTGGGATCCGATTCATACATGCCCGCATACCAGCCACACCACCTTTGATGTGCGCTTGCTTGTGGTGGATGATCGCTTCAAGGGTCAAAGCCTGCGCCCCGGCGGATGTCTGGCGGATGTGGCACCGACGGTGTTAAAGATCATGGGCTTGCCGCAACCGGCGGAAATGACCGGGCAATCGCTGGTGTAATTTTCAGTGGGTGTAACCGTTTAGAGCAACACTGATCAGGGTTCATTAGAATCTGGAATCTGGGATTTAGAAACACTAGGAGCCTGTCCGAGTAATGGCCGGGATTGCGATGGGTCTGAAATGTCCCGTATGCGCGGCGGAGGATCGAGCCGACTCTCAATAATGAGTCTGCGAGATCCGACAACAAAGCAGACGGGGCATTTCAGGCCCACCCCGCGGGGCGGTGTGCTTTTTGGCCCCCCTCTGCGGCGCGGCTCCTCGGAGTACCATCTGTGTCAGGTACGCCATCGTCGCCGCTTCTCGATGGGAGCCAAAAAGCATCCCGGCGCGCCGGGATCGCAACCCGGCGATTACTCGGACAGGCTCCTAGCCGTCGGTTATCCGGTGAACGGTTAGCCGACGGTTGAAGCATCGCGCTAAATCCACTAGTGTACTTCCAGCACGGACTCGGGACCGCACTGGCGCGGTTGGAGAAGTTTTCTCAGGGAGTAAACGATGGCGGATACTGCCGCGATAGCTTGGATTCTGGAGGTGGCGGCGGCCTCCTTTGCCGGCGGCCTTTTAGGATCGATCAGTGGATTGGGCGGCGGCATTGTGATTGTGCCGGTGCTGACCATTTTTCTGCGCATGCCCATTGAGCAGGCCATTGGTGCCAGCATTGTTTCGGTTATCGCCGTTTCCAGCGGGGCGGGGTCGGTTTATGTTCGCGATCACATAACCAATGTACGCGTGGCCATGTTTTTGGAGCTTTCCACCGCCAGCGGAGCCATCCTTGGCGCAGCGGTACTGGCCAAGTTCTTAAACGCCCAGACATTATCCATTTTATTCGGGTTGGCGCTGTTGCTTTCGCTGGTTCCGATTCTACTGAACATCGGCGAAGAATTGCCGAAAAATGTTAAGAATGATCGGCTGGCCAATTACCTGCGGCTGCAAGGCTCCTATTTTGATAAGCGCATGGGCAAGGAAATTTTTTACAATGCCGCCAACGTGCCGCCTGCGATGGGCGTCATGTTTATCGCCGGAATCATGGCCGGGGTTCTGGGCATTGGTGCCGGCGTGCTGAAAGTTCTGGCCCAGGAAGTGGCCATGCACCTGCCGACAAAAGTATCCACCGCAACCAGCAATTTCATGATTGGCGTAACGGCGGCGGCGGCGGCGGGGGTATATCTGCACCGCGGGCTGGTGTTGCCGTATCTGGTGGTGCCGGTGGCCACCTCGGTGGTGGTGGGTGCCTTACTGGGCACGAAAATAATGGAGAAAATGTCCAATTCACTGATTCGCAAAGTGTTTGCGATTTTGCTGGGCATTGTGGGTCTGGAAATGCTTTTGCGCGGTTGCGGAATTAATTTTTGATAACCGGGTGTGGTGTCTGATCGCCGCATCCAGGGAAAACAGGATATGAATACGGTAAATTCCAACTCGCCCGATGATCCGGTGCCTCCGGCCCACAATCCGCCGGTAAAAGATGAGTTCATCATTCAGGATGCCGCCGCCTGGGTGTTGCGCGTGGGCGTAATATTAAGCGTTTCCGTGATGATCCTGGGTTTGACTCTTAGCTTTATCCATGCGGCTCCGACGATCAAGGAAATGCAGCATGTGACATTCGACACCAACCCGGCGGCCATGTATCACGGGGTCATGGCCGGAAATGCTAAAAGCATCATAGACCTTGGCCTGCTGCTGCTGGTGCTGACGCCCATTACACGTGTAGCGGTATCCGTGGTGCTTTTTGCCGTAGTGGATCATGACTGGTTTTACACCTGGGTGACGCTGGCAGTGCTGCTGCTGACGCTGATTTCACTATTGTTTTTGCATTGACTGATCCATGGGCCGAAGCGCCATGGGCTGCCGGGCTACCATTGTTATTTTACGGAGGAACGCCCGTTCTCCGCCGACGATCCATTCGCAGGGCGGCAGCGGGGGCGATGAGGGGAGATTCCACCACCGGCAGAGCCGGCGGCTTTGTGAAGTTTATCCGCGGGGCCGTGCGAGGCGGAAATATTGCCACGGCCGGCCGCCGAATTCTCCATGCGATTTTTGCGTTTTTGGCTGTTATTGGATAAATTGACGGGTTTGCCAAGGCGTGAGAAAACCGGTATGGGTATTGTAGTTCAGAAATTTGGCGGCACGTCGGTTGCGACAGCGGAGAAAATCCATTTTGCATCGCGCAAGGTCATTGCCGCGAAAGCCTCCGGGCATCAGGTTGTCGTCGTAGTCTCAGCGATGGGGCATACCACCGATGAGCTGATTAATTTGGCCCGGCAGGTTTCGCCCAACCCGCCGAAACGGGAGCTGGATCAACTGCTGGCCACGGGCGAACAGGTGACGATCGCGTTAATTGCCATGGCGATTCACGCTCAGGGGCATGATGCCATCAGCTTTACCGGTGCCCAGATCGGGCTGATTACCGATGCCGTTCACAGCAAGGCCCGAATCCGGGAAATTGACAAACGTCGCATCATCGCCGAGTTGGACGCCGGCAAGATTGTCATTGTCGCGGGTTTTCAGGGAATTAACGAGCATGGAGACATTACCACCCTGGGCCGGGGCGGCAGCAACGCATCCTTGGTAGCCCTGGGTGCGGTGCTGAACGCGGAAGTATGCGAAAATTACACGGATGTTGATGGCGTCTACACCGCTGATCCGCGGATTGTTCCCACAGCCCGGAAGATTGATCGCATCAGTTATGATGAAATGATGGAGCTTTCCAGCGTGGGCGCGGGCGTACTGCAAACGCGGGCGGTGGAGTTTGCCAAAAAATATAATGTTCCGATCCATGTCCGAAACAGCGGCCACGACCGCCCGGGCACGTGGATCGTCGCGGAGACCAGTTCTATGGAAAATATTGCCGTTTCCGGCTGTGCGTTAAAAAAAGACCTGATGCGGGTGTCGTTGAAAAATGTTCCGGACCGCCCGGGCATTGTGGCGCGAATTTTTACCGCCATCGCGCAGGCCAATATTGTGGTCGATGACATTATCCAGAACGTGCTGGATGACGGTACCGCCAACATCAGCTTCACCGTGGAACATGGCGACGTTGCCGACCTGAAGCCGGTTATGGAGCAATTGCTGGCCGAACTCGGTGGGGCGGCTGCCTATGAAAAAGATATGGCCAAAGTGTCGGTCGTCGGAGTTGGAATGAAGCAGGCCGCCGGTGTGGCCGGCACCATGTTCAAGGCTCTTGCCGATCAGAAAATTAACATCCAGAACATCAGCACCAGCGAAATCCGCATCAGTTGTCTGGTAAGCCGAGCCGACGCAGAAAACGCCCTGCGCGCCGTGCACACCGCCTTCGGCCTGGACCAACCGCCAGCGGCATAACCCACAGATGGTTTAAGCCGCGTCAGTGTGTGGAGGTTTTCCGAGCCAGCGTTTCATTTCCGGCCGGGACATGTGCCATTAGCTCAATGCGGCAGCGTTGAGTTGGTGGCGAGAAAGGCATACTGGAACATCGGATCCCGCATCCCGGGTCTCGGAATTAGCGCCAGCGCGTACCGGTTTCTATTCATTACTCATTATTCATTAAATCTTTTTCCTCCAAAAAGGTACCTGACACCTTTTCCGCGTGTTTCACCACCGGCAGAGCCGGCGGCTTTGTGAAGAAATGTGCGCCCCGCATTTTTTATTCATTGCTCATTATCCACATCCTCCTCTTCACGCTGTAACCTGTCCCCTGTCACCTGTAACCCAGGCCTTCTAACTCCTCCCTACTAAACGCACCTCACGCAGTCCCGGCTATGCTTTCCAGGCCGGCGGTGGCGCGGGCGAAAAGGTCCGTGCGCACGCATCGGTTGGCAATGGCCGGTACATCCGCGCTGGCCGCCAGATGACCCCAGCGAATCATCTGTTCAAGAAACCAGGTGACATGATCTACGCGGGGCGTGCAGTGCTCAAGTTGCCAGGAGCGGAAGTGCCAATTCAGCCCGCGCTGCCGCTGCACCTGTTCCAAGCCCAGATGTTGAGCCTCCAGACTGTGCATAATAAGTTCCTGGCTTTCATCGACATATTCCCGCTGCGAAAGCAGCTCCGCTAAAGCCAGGCGGTGTTCGGGAGCCTGGCAATAGGCGCAGGCCCGTATCAGTGCCCGGATGATCCGCGTGAGCTGTTCAGGCTTTTGACGAGCGCATAATTCGGTTGTCAGCAATACTTTTTCCGGATGATCCGGATATATATCCGTTGTCGCCAGGGCAATGCGTCCCCATCCGCGGCTTTCCGCCAGCGATCCCCACGGCTCGCCCACGCAAAACAGATCAACATAATGCTTGGCCATGTGGTCTGCCAGAAGTATGGGCTTAAGCTGTACCAGTTGAACATCACGGTCTGGATCAATGCCGCCACTGGCCAGCCAATCGCGCAGCAGATAATGGTGCATGGAAAAACTGGAAACGTGAGCACATATTATTTTGCGGCCCAGGCGGCCGGAATCAATGACTCTTCGCAACGTCTGCGGACAATCCACACCTAAGTCGGCTAATTCTGTGGAGACTACCAGCGTGCTTCCACCGGATCCCAGATTCATTACCGCCACCATTGGCTCAAAAAAATCGCTGCGGCCCAACTGACTCATGATCGACATGCCCAGAAGCGAATGGCTGGCATCCAGCAGGCCGTAGGTGAGCTTATCGCGCACGATCATCCAGCCGCCTTCGCGTTCGATTTCCACCGCCACGCCTTCATCATCAAAATAGCCGTTGGCGGACGCCACAACCAGGGGGGCTGCGTCAATGAGTCGCATGAAACCAATACGCATGAAAACCGAATTCCTTAAGGTCGGGACAAAGATTTACCACTACATGTATTGAGCAAAATCGTTGCCACAGAAATATTTTTTGAGCATTGTTCATTTTGGAATGGCTGCTTGTGCACCTTTCGTTCAATGAAATCGTGGGTTTCGCTGGTAAGAATAATTTCTGGGCAGATAATGGAACGCCAACCCGTTGTGTATAAGTTGTGCAAAAGTCCGTATGCTGCCCGCTGACCATGCACCAATGCGAAAAATCAGGTGGAAAAATTCTTGTCGATTAAATCACAGTGCCGATAAAACCTTCTTCACCGGGGCGACGGCGGCCTGTCGCCCCGGTGTTCTGTCGCGCGTAATTTGTAGGCTCGGCAGAGCACCCTTATAATCCCGTTGGGTAGACGGATGTGGTCACCGGTTGCCAGTCCGGAACGGCGGAGGTGGTTGTTATGGTAGTTGTTGTAACCGTACGCCGAAGGAGCCTGAAGAATGTCTTCAATTCACAAGTTTGTCGTCGTGCCGGCGATGCCGGAAAAACTGGCAGCGCTGCACGAGTTGGCCTATAACCTCTGGTCGTTATGGAATTATGAAGCGGCAAGTTTATTTAATCGTCTGGACCCGGATTTATGGGAAACCACCGGGCATAATCCGGTGCGGCTGCTGAATCTCATCGGTCAGGATAAACTGCGCGCTGCAGCGGAAGATGAGGGATTTCTCTCGCATCTCAACCGCATTACTTCTGATCTCAAATCCTACATGCAGCAGAACACCTGGTTTAAACAGCGCTATCCGGATCGCAAGCCGGTGATCGCGTATTTTTCAGCGGAGTTCGGACTGCATGAATCCCTGCCCATTTATTCCGGCGGCCTGGGAGTGCTGTCCGGTGATCATCTCAAAAGCGCCAGTGATCTGGGCATTCCGCTGGTGGCGGTGGGGCTGCTGTACCGTGAAGGATATTTCCATCAGCAGCTCAACGCTGATGGTTGGCAGCAGGAGTTGAATCCGGAAAATGATTTTTTCTCCATGAGCCTCACGCAGGTGAAAAATCAGGAAGGCCGGCAGGCGGTTATCACCGTGGATTACCCGGATTCCCAAGTCCGCGCCGCGGTCTGGCGGGTGCAGGTGGGCCGTGTAACGCTGTACCTGATGGATTGCAATCTGGAAATTAACAGTCCGCAGGATCGGGACATCACCGCGCGGCTATACGGCGGCGACCATGAAATGCGGATTCGCCAGGAAATACTGCTGGGTATTGGCGGTTTGCGGGCACTGGCCGCGGCGGGTATTACCCCCACGGTATGCCACATGAATGAGGGACATTCAGCGTTTCTGGCTCTGGAACGCTGCCGCGTGCTGATGGAACAGGAAAAGCTCACCTTTGCCGAAGCACGGGAAATGGTGTCCGCCAGCAATGTATTTACCACGCACACCCCGGTGCCGGCGGGCAATGATGCCTTTCATCGCGATCTTATTGAAAAATATTTTTCCGGCTATTGCCATAAACTCGGTATCAGCCCGGACGAACTCATGGCCATGGGACGGGTGAATCCGCAGGACAGCAGTGAGTTTTTTGGCGTTACGGTGCTGGCCCTGCGCATGGCGTGGCACGCCAATGGGGTCAGTAAACTTCATGGAGAAGTATCGCGGCGCATGTGGCAGCGGATATGGCCGGAAATTCCTGCTCCGGAAGTGCCTATCGGCCACATTACCAACGGCGTCCATACGCAGTCCTGGCTGGGTGAAGGCTTCGCCAGGCTGTATCAGGAATATCTTGGGGCCAACTGGAACGATCGTCCGGCTGACCACAGCATCTGGGGGCGCACAGATAAAATTCCGGACGTTGAAATATGGCGCGCTCATGAACGCCGCAAGGAACGGTTGATTCATTTCGCCCGCCAGAGACTGCGCCTCCAGCTTACGCGCCGGGGCCAATCTGCTCTGGATATTCAACGTGTGGACGAAGTGCTGGATTCCAAATCATTAATCATCGGCTTTGCGCGGCGCTTTGCCACGTACAAACGCGCCACACTGCTTTTGCGCAATCCGGATCGCTTAATAAAACTCCTTAAAGATTCCAATCAGCCCGTGCAGTTTGTTTTTGCGGGCAAGGCCCATCCGCGTGATGATGGGGGAAAACGCTTTATTCAGGAAATCATTCATTTTTGCCGACGCGAAGATGTCCGTACGCGTATGGTATTTCTGGAAGATTATGACATTGATGTCGCGCGCTATCTCACGCAGGGTGTGGATGTATGGCTGAATACCCCCCGCCGGCCCATGGAAGCTTCAGGAACCAGCGGTATGAAAGCGGCCATCAACGGGGCATTGAATTTAAGCATTCTGGACGGCTGGTGGTGCGAGGCGTCCGCCGAGGATAATGGCTTTGCCATTGGTGCCGGCGAAGATTACAACAACGATGAATATCAGGATGACATTGAAAGCCGCAAGCTTTTTGATCTTCTGGAGCGCGTGGTTGTGCCGCTGTATTATGACCGCAGCCTCGATGGCCTGCCGCGGAACTGGATTAAACGGATGAAGAATTCCATCCGCACCATCTGCCCCGTGTATAACACCAACCGCATGGTGCAGAATTATGCGGAAATGTTTTACCTGCCCGCCCATGATCTGTTTATGAAGCTCATGGAGGGCCACGGAGCCGGAGCCGCCGCCTTGGCCCAATGGAAACAGCGCATCAGCCAACTGTGGGATAATGTAAAGGTGTCGCACGTTGAATCGCCCAGTGCCGGCACCGTAAAGGCCGGCGAAAGTATCAAGGTTTTTGCCACCATTGAGCTAGGCAGCATTCCTGCGGATAACGTGCGGGTAGAGCTTTATTTTGGTTCACTGGATGCGTTCGGCAATATTCAAAATGCCCGTGTCCATGAAATGGCCCTTGGCACGAATATTCAACCCGGCGTGTTTCAGTATGTCGGTGCCATCAGTGCCGGAGCATGCGGTCAGCAGGGATATGCGGTTCGTGTGTTGCCCAATTATCCCAACATCGCCCTGCGCTTCGAACCGGGACTGGTGCGATGGGGGTGAGCCGGTGCGTTGGAATTTGGAACCTGGAACGTGGAATTTTCTGGAAGCGCTTCGCGGCTAATTTGCTGGGCAGGTAAACGTGTCCGACCGCCACGGGCCTGAACCCAATTACGCCTCGGGTGCCAGTTCATCCAGCGTTTCCACCTGCTGGCGATGGTAGGTTCCCCGCACCACCCAGTACGCTCCCAGCAGATTCCAGCAGATGGGCAGGAAGCGAATGGCCTGCGCCAGCGCAAAAGCCTGACTGGCGGTATCCACGCCGCGCGTGACAAAAAAGTGCAATAGAATGGCATCCATCACGCCGATGCCCTGGGGCGGAACAATCGGCAGGCTGGCCGCCAGAGCCGCCACGGGAATGTATGCCATAAAACAACCGAACGATGCGTGCATGCCAAAGGCCCGGCCCGCCAGAAACCCCGCCAGCGGCAATACCGCCTGTGACAACACACTGGCCCCCAAGGTCATGGCTATCACGCCCGGATGATCACGATACACCCGCAGCGTGCGATCCGCATGTTTGATAAATTCCGGCAGCGGCAGGCGTTCAATCAGCGCATCCAGATGTAGAAGCTTTCGCAACCGGACCGAAAAATAAACCACTCCGCCCACCAGCGTCAGGCCCAGCAGGCCGGTAATCAGCCACAACACACGCATCAGCACTGGATCAGAAACGTGTTGGCCGGCTGATGAAAAATGATTCGCCGCCAACTGCGCCGCCGCCGCCGCCCCGGCCACAATCATCAACCCAATTAAGCCGATGACCCGATCCAGAATCACCGTGACCGCACTTTTCGTTTTTTGCCCGGTGATGCGGCCGGTGTAAATAATTTTAACAATATCCCCGCTGGTGGTACCGGGAAGAAAGGTGGAATAAAACTGCCCCACAAATGTCAGGGTCAGACATTTCCGGTAAGGCAAATTCATGCCCTGAACCAGCATAAGCTGCCGCCAGCGCCAGGCGGTAATAAAAAACGGCAACCCCAGCAGCAGCAACGCCGCCAGTAAGGGCAGAGCCTTGGCCCGTCGCAGCAAATCCGGCAGGCCCAGGGCCACCGATACTTTTCCGTGCACCGCTACCAGATAACTGCCCGGAACCGCCAGCAGTTTGGGAAATTTGATCGGTGCCTTCGTGGCAACAGCCTTTACCACTTGCCCGTGCGGCAATCGCACCGACACCTTTTGACCTTGAAATTCCAGTGTATACAGTGGGCCGTGCCGCGCCAAAAGCGGCAGCGGCGTGTTGTGCAGAAACGTCACATTGCGGATGACCTGTCCTTTTTTGATCACCGCCTGATCATGCCAGGCGATATGCGAAATCACATACCAAAGGCCGATCACCGCAATCAGAATCTTGATGACGGTAATGGTCACTTTGCGCGCGGTGTGCGGTTTTGTCTGGGTCATGAAAGCCAATCTTCACAGGGAATTCAAAGTCAGATTCCCAGGTCCTGCCGGGTTAAAATGGACTCAAACATAAAGCCCGCGGCTTCAATATTTTCCCGCGCACCTTCCTGACGGTCGATCACTGCGATAATTTTTTCCACCTGGGCACCGGCGGCAAGTATGACCTTGGCCGCCTCCAGCACCTGCCCGCCGGTGGTGGCAATATCCTCCACCAGCAGCACCGTATCACCTGCCAGCAGGGATCCTTCAATAAGTTTGCCCGTGCCGTAATCCTTTTTGGAATTGCGCACAATAAAAAACGGCAGTCCTGCGGCCAGTGATGCCGCCGCCGCCAACGCCACCCCGCCCAGTTCCGCCCCCGCAATGCGCGTGGTCAGGGGCGAACGCGCCGCGGACATTCTCGCCCCCAGTGCCGCCAGAATGTCCGGCTGCGTTTCAAAAAGATATTTGTCCATGTAATATTTGGATTTCCGCCCGGACCGCAACGTAAAATCCCCCTCCAGATACGCCACTTCCTTAATCCGGGCCGCCAAGTGTAATTTATCCAGCATTAAAAACTCCTCAACAATATCGGAGTCGGATTATAGCGATTTTTCACCCGCAGGATATTGCCACCCGCCCCGCCGGGAATTTGAGATTTCAAATCTCAAATTTCAAATTTTCAATAATCGCCCATTCGCGCGTTCGCAATTATCCCATGCGACAGGCCCGTAGCTCAATGCGGCAGCGTTGAGTTCCCCGCGAAATCCGGATTGGTGACACGACACGCCCGGGACCGTCGCGATTGCTGTAGCGCGAGCCGGATCGAAGTGCGGATTGTTTCCGTAGCCGCGTTCCGCATCCAACCATAACGCTTCCGCGTTAGGCTAACGGTTTTCTGTCGTGCGGGCATTAGGCGTGTGATCGTAGTGAGTACCATTAGCTCAATGCGGCAGCGGTTAACATTCGCACATCGGAAGTTGATTTACTATTAGACAACGCTCAAGACATCCGCATATACTGGAATACCATGGCTTTAAATTCCGATGAAACTGTTGTCTGGGCTATCGAAGCGGTTGCTGCCGCGGCCGCGATTCTTGCGCTCTCTACGGCATTGTTGCGTCGCGGCAAAAATAAAGCGGTGGGTAATATTTGCGACGGCTGTAGCGCATCCGGGGTCGATGGTCGAAAATTTCGCGTCGAGCGCATTCCATTTCTTGGAAAGCGCGTTTATTGCGACAAATGCCACGCCAAGATGGAAGAATATCTTCTTTTCGGATTGTTCCTGGCCGATGTTGGTTTGGGTGTGCTTGGCGTCATCTACCTCCAGATATACCCCGCCTCAGCGGGTGCCCATGTCATCGTAAACATGCTTCTATATGCGCCAGTTATTGTGTTTTCCGTCGTCGCCCACGAGTTCGCACACGCAATTGTCGGGAGGTGGGTCGGCTTGAAGGTCTCGGCGATCTGGATTGGTTGCGGTGACACATTTTTTCGCGCGAGGGTCTTAGGGTTCGCAACAGAATTTAAGAGGATTCAAATAGGCGGGCTGACATTTTTTACACATGACTCCGAGAATAAACTCCGGATCAGATATTTTCTAGCGGTATTGGCCGGGCCGGCAGTAAACGCTGTAATTCTTGCCATTGCTTGGCATTTCGTTTCATGGCGCTACAGCGATATCGCCAAATCCATTCAATTCGCAACAATCATTTTCCTTGCCCAAGCCGTACTTCTCGTTGCAGTTCTCATCCCGCGGCGGACCGGGAACGCAAATGAAAAAGGCCACTCGGACGGCCTGAACCTGCTTGAATTGCTTGCATTCCAATCTCCGCAACTTTTACGGGCGCGGCCTGATAAAAGCAAAGCTAATATCGCAGGCGTGCCTAAAACATGAGAGGAATGGCAGGTAGGCGAGAGGCGCAGGGGTTTTACAAATGAAAACCACGGCACCGAGTGCGAGGTATGTCGGATTTTTCTTGACTTGCGTCAATGTGACGAGTTACCCTTGGCAGCCATGAACCGGTTATTATACGGAATCACGCGGCTGGAACTAATTGTGGTGATGGTAATTGCGCTGCTGATTGCGTGCCCCATCCCGAACAATGAGGGCTTGCCGATGGACCTCCAAGAGCCTGCCATAATCGCAATTAGGTGGGGAGTTTTTGCATGAGCGCTGCCGAAAGCTTGGCTTATACTTACCGCTACGCATTCGCCTCCAAGCTGGTTTCCCAGGGCGACGGGCTGGGACTGCGCCTTGCGACCTGTGGCGGTCCGGAAGCGAATCCGCATTTCTTCCGCGGTAGATTGGCGCATCCCAAGGAAATTGCGGACCAATTGCTCACACTTGGCCATGTGGTCTCGTCGCGGTTTTATCTGCCCAATGCCATGCGGTTAATTGATCCGGTAGTGACCAGCAACGATAATATGTTGCGATTCGAAGGCTTTAGTTCCTGTTGCAGCGTCTATGCGCGGGCCGATATAAAAGCCGAGGCTTTCGAGATCGAATTCCATGGACGGGGCACGACCAATGTGGATTTCAACTCCGGGATGCGCACCGCGCTGGCACGAATTCGTCCACGGGACGAGGTACACCTGTCAGTTGGTGCCGATGAGTTGGCACTTGTGCGGGGGCAGCACACGGTTGTCGAGAGAAAAGTCCTGCTCCCGGTGCGTTGGCTCAGGGGGTTCACCGAGGTGCAAGCCTACCAACTGAAACTGCGGATGCGGTATAAAGTGTCTGCCCCCGACGCGCTGCGGTTCATTCAGGGCATGCCGCGCAGCGGAGGGCCTAAGCAGCCATCCTGGGTGGTGCCAATCGGGCACGGTATCCGACTCAGCCAGCGTGAGTCCAAAGATGGTGTGCGTGTTACCGGCACCGACCGGTTGCGGCTGTTGGAGGGATTGGTCGGCAGCGCCACGGAGCTTCATATCTGGGACGCCCCCGGGACCGGAACCAGCGCCTGGGAACTGGTATTTCCCAGCGGTCGATTCACATTGATGCTTAGTCCGGAGCTTTCACGGGGATTCAGCGGCGAGGGGCAGATGTTGCGGCAATTGGCTGGCCCGAGATGGCAGCGCGCTCTACTGCAAGTGCGGGCCGAACTCCTCTGGCAATCCCGCATTGATGCGCCGGGAATCGCACAACGCTGCAACTTGTCGCTGCCCGAGGTACAAGGTGCCCTGGCAACGTTTGCGGCCCGCGGCTTGGTCGGATATGACGCGGCCGAAGAAACCTATTTTCATCGCGAATTACCATTCGACTTCACTGCCGTGGAATCATCACAACCGCGTCTGAAGAGCGCCCGCGTGCTGATAGCCGGTGGCGGGTTGCGGGTCCTACAGCGGCGAGGCACCGGTGATGCGATACAAGCCGTGGTAATGGTTCCCGGCACAGGTGTTGAGCACCGCGTGTATTTGTCTCCCGAAGGAGATAAATGCACCTGCCCGTGGCACGCGAAGAATCGGGGCGAAAGAGGACCCTGTAAGCATGTCTTGGCCGCGCGGATATTAGTGGAAAAGAATGGCGCGACCACGGTGATGGCTGAGGAATGCTCGTGATTAAGTTGGTGCGCCCATGACGACCAATGAACTTGAGCGGCTTGTCCGTCAAAACGACATACAGGAACTCGTCGCCGCTGTGGCGGAACTGCAGGAGCCTGAGCGGCGGAAATTGGCCAAAACAGCCGCGGGGTTATTTAAGGCGGCACGGGATGCAACATTGCACATCTGGCAGACCGTGGCACGCACACGCGGCATTTCGTCGGACGACCCGGAAATCCGCGCAGCCAATGCTGCGGAAAGCTCGGCGGCATTGGCGGTGCTCGCCCTTTGTGGGTGGTCTGAGGTACGCCGTATCGGCCCGCAAGTCTGGGGATACGATCTTTCGCTCTTGACTCTGATTGAGCAGGTTCTCCGGACGCGCCGACCCGATTGGTTGGAGAAGTGGATCAATGCCGAGTTGACCCCCAACCACGCGGGCCGTTGGGGAATCGTCCGCCAATTGGTTCGTGCCGGCGGCTGTGCCGCTCCCAACAGCGATGCGTACATCATCCAAATGATCCGCCAACGCGCCGGTCGGTTCCACTACGGCACGATCAAGATTACGCTGGCGGATGTCCTGCGTGGGGATCCGGATCTACTGAAGGATGAGATTTGGCGGATATTCGAGATTGATTATGGCCGCCAGTGCGTCCTATCAGTTGGGGATGGAGAAATCGGGTCAGCATGTTCCTGGGGCGCGGCGTTGGTCGAGTTGTCCGATTCCGGGGAGATTGACCGCCAGCGGCTCCTCTCGGCAAGCCTACTGGCCCTCAATCGCCGATTCCAAGTAAATAATGCCTCATGGTTTTGTCGCCTGCATGAAAAAATGGAACCAACTAAAGAGGAACGCCTTGCCCGCCAGGGACTTTATATGGATCTGCTGTCCAATACTTTCCCCGTTGTAGTCGGCTTTACGTTGGGCGCGGTCAAGATCATCAACCATTACAGCCAACTGGATGTGGCTCGGTTTACTGAGGAGGTAGGTTCGGTTTTTGGATTGAGGTCGAAGACGCATCCGCTCACCGCTGTGCGAATTCTCAGACTGGCGGCGAAACAAACGCCCGAGCAAAACGGTTTAATAGCGCGGGTAGCGGCCCGTGGCCTGGCCCATCGGTCGCCCGAAGTGCAAGAGGCGTGTGTGGACTTGATGGAGGCGATCGTGCGGGAACCGGACCCGGCCACCGCCGAGGCATTGGTTCTACATGCAAGCGAGGTGGCCGCTTCGCAGCGCCAGCGCGTGGCAGCCATCCTGAACCGGGTACGGCCTTATTCTCCCTCGATCCCGGGCCAGGTAACCGCAAGAGAGCAAAATCCGCCAGAATGCGACGCTGGCAGTCCTGCAGAGAATCGCACTATGGTGGATATCATGCTCGAAGGTCGGCGGGTTGCCGAAGCTTGGTGCCTGGCTGCAGGAATCGACGCGTGTCTGCAAGCCATTGAAGCCGGTACGGAACCGCCTGCCGTCGCAATTGATCCACTGTCGGTTCCGAGGCTGGCCTCGAACTCTGCGATTCCCCCTATCGAGACCTTCGATGCACTTTTGGAAGGCCTGTCGGCGGCAGTGGAAAAACTCGATGAGTCCGAGGAATTTGAGAGTCTTTTAGATGCCTTGAGTCGGCAGGCCGACTACCGCCCGTACGATTTTGTCCCTCGCACCGCACCCCTGCTCAAGCGCGTCAACGATCTGCTGGGTCAGAACCGGTGGATCAGTGAGGCTACTGATCCCCAGATCAGCTTGCGCGAGTTGGTCAGGGCATGGATTCAGGAGCAGCCGTTGGTGGGATTGCCAATGAGTCACAGACGAGTTTCTCCTTTGCACTTCATTTCGGCGCGGTTGGTCGCGCTTGCGGGCCGGTTGCACCGGGGCGTTGCGGCACCGCTTCTGGCCGCTCCGACACACCGAGCCGGGTGGCTCGATCCCCGTGTATTGGTCCGGCGTCTCCAAGATTGGCCGCAGGGCGAGCCGCTTGATCGTTGCGATCTGATCCAGGCCCTCCTACGCATGGCACCCGACCACCGTGCGGTCGCGCTTGGCCAGGCGGAGGCCCTTCCGGGAGAAGTCGGATCCGTTTTGCGCTACGCACTGGGCGGTAGCGAGCCTGGTGGGAACAAGGGGGGACATGAAAGCCACTGTGAAGCCAAGCTTCGCTGGGCCATCGGCGGATCGCCGCCACAGTCGCACGACACCGCGCTTTGGATTGCTGCCGCGAGGGCGCGACGGCCTGACGGTGCATTTCTGGATTTTTCGGCCGCGCCGGAGACACTGGGACCAGACGCCGCATTGCCTGCCAGCTACTCTTGGGAGGTCGGGACAGCGAATTCTTGGCGGAAAAATGAATTGCGTATCCATCTCACGGCTGCTCCGGCTGTCGCAGCCGGGAACACTTCAGTCGACCGCCCTACTGTCTTGCTCAACGAGTTTCGCGACGAAATATTCCCGTTCGATAGTCTCTTGGGAATCCGTTGCCGATTAGCAATTTGGCCGGTTGACCCAGAGGCCATGTTCGCCTGTGGGGCGCAGGCCATCGCGAGCCGTCTGGACAGCCCCGCGTCAAGCCTCTCCCCTGCGTCCCCGTATTTCGAACCGCTTTTTGACCCAGATACGCCCTTCTCGGAAATGGCCCAGTTGTGCGTGGCCTTGGGGTTGTTGTCCAAGGATGCCGGGGCCCGTGGCATGGCGATTGATGTAATGCTTGAGCTGATCAAGGACGGCCGCTGTATCGGCAAGGAGTTGGGCGCTTTGTATTCTAAACTAAGTGCTACAAAATATCTGGTTCGCCTCAATCGCCTGGCGGATGCACTGGCCGAAGTGGCGAGGGCTTCAATTTTACATAGGCACGCGGCCACCAGCCTGGTTGAGGCTCTACTGGCATCGCTGCGTCCGCCGGCACCGGATGATCTGCACTATCTGTTAACTCCTTTGCGGGAGTGGCTCGCTGCAAGTGGTCGAGCCTTGACACCCGCATGCAACGCTCTCCTGCATTCGATCAATGGCGGAGGTAAAACGGCAAAACTGGCGGGCTGTCTCAAATCACAGTCCGGATCCTCTCGACCGCAAACCCAAGTTTATGCGGACGCGCTGCGCGCACGAATCGCGCGGGCCAAACGCTGGCAACAACATTCTTCGCAAATGGCTCCCGTAAATGCACCATTGTGACGTGACGGCCTGCAGAAACAAAAGCGGAGAGGCGGAAAATACGATTAGGAACCGTCAGCGAAGCGGTATTGTATGCGGCGTGGACGTCGAGCCCAGTTGAAGGCGAATTGTGGCGGGTAACTCGTGGCCAATTTCGCCCGCTTTCTATTACCCCGTGACTTCACTGGCGCACCGGACTGTGCGGATAAGCACGACGGGCTGTCGAACTTTCAGGAATCGAGAGCCTATTTTGATTTCACGGCCATGCGTGCCGTGCGAAAAAACTCTTGTCCGGAATATTGGAACGGATATCCTGGGGAAGTACACGAAGTACACCATCGGATTTTTCTTGACTTGCGTCACTGTGACGAGTTACTCTTGGCGGCCATGAACCGGTTATTATACGGAATCACGCGGCTGGAACTGATTGTGGTGATCGTGGCGGCGGCCCTGCTCACTTGCCTGATCCCTTTCTTGGCGAGGCCGAAGTATCTTGCCAACCGCGCCGTTTGTTCTGCTAATGTGCGCGGAATTATCCAATCCATGATCATTTATGCTCAAAGCAACAATGGCCGGCTTCCGTGCACGCCCGGACCGGATGGAACCACTTACAGCAATGCGCCGCAGGTTCCTATGAATTTGCCCGCCGTTCCCACCGCCAAAGCCGTTATTTCCGCATGGTTTGGCAACAGCAAAGCGCCACATGGCTCCGATTTAGGTAACCCGCTGGCATGCTTGTGGCTGCTGGTACTTGAGGGACAGGAAAATCCAAAAAGTTTTATCTGCCCGTCGGACCCGGTTGCGACCACGCCATCGGAGGAATATAAATCAACGGGAACGGATAACGACCCGCAGTTTCAGCCGAACTTTGGCGTGATGAAAAATAGAAAAACTCCGAATTGTGATGGCCAGGGGGAAAGCTATTCCATCGCCTATCCGTGGCGGCCCGCTTCTACCGCGAAAATAGCACGGGTTGGAAGTTGGTGGAGGGACGACGACGGCTCGAAGGTGGCGTTGGTCAGCGACATGGCCCCGGCGGATATTGCGGCGATTGGCCGGGATAATCGCATTGCTACGACGTTGCCAGGGGATAACACTTTTGGAAATTATATTTATAATTCCATGAATCACCGGGGCAAAGGTCAGAATGTCGGGTTCGGGGATGATCATGTTTCATGGAATACCAACCCGTATTGCGGCATCCACCATGACAATATTTTCACGTATTATCGTCATGAGTACCGTGGCCATGGCGATTCCGTGGCTGCTCCGCAGGCGGGCTTAAGCGAATTGGGCAATGCCGCCCGGGTGCCGACAATCCTCGGCCTCAAGCCTGATTATGACATTTGCATGGTTCCGGTGCGCAACGGCAGTCAGTACGGCAAAAAAATGCGGAGGTGGTGAAGTTGGACGTATCGCAACCCATCAACCCGAACAGCGTTCCAAGAAAGCACGGGGGCATTGTCAATTGGCTATTAGCTGAGATTCCTCCAAGATCGGTGGGTGGAATTCTTGCGGTCGCACTGGCAATGTGGGTTCCAGTTTTGGCGGAGGCGTTCTTTAATCCCGATTGGTTCCCGACCTTACCCGCCAAGCTCTGGATCACGATGGCCACTGCTGCGGGATTTCTGTCATTGGCCGGGCTTGGACGAGTTCGTCGCGATATTCGCCGGGCAAAAACAAAGGCCGGCAAAGGTGCAATAGTTCTGGCAATAGTGCCATTGCTGGCGATGGCAGCGCTTACAATACTCCAGTTCGCCGTTATTTTGGTAGTGATGCTGAACCGCCCTTAGTTCATAAGACACCGATGGTTCCACTGACGCTCCGGATGGGACGGATTCCTGCGGAATTGCGTCGGAAAGCATTACACAGAAAATCTTTGCGCGCTGCGAAGAAATCGGCGGATTGGGGCACAGATTTCGCTCCTCGGAAACGCTCCAAGCTCCACGCGGAAGCGTTAATATCGGGGAATGAGGCGCTGGTGCAACATTGTTCCCGAAGGCACGCTTGGTTTTCGCGCCAGGTGCCTTTCATTTTGCGTTGTGCCGTTTTATACGCCATAATGATTTCTCCTGTTTGTCAACAAAATCCGTTCCGGGAATCACAGGAGAATCGCGAATGTCGCAACCCAGCAAATTGGACCATTATTTCTTCAGGGCTTTTACCGCCCTATCCCTCTTAGCGGCCTTTCCCGCCGCGGCCGCAGCGCCGATTCCCGCTACCCATGCCGCCCTGCGCTCCGCCGGGCCATTAACCAAAAATGGCTACGTCAATTACGTGGCGAAGTTTAACCAACGCTTCGGCAAAGGTGTTACCGCATCAAACAATGCTGCGGTGCCGCTGGTAATTTTATTCAGGCCGGACTCGTTTCAAGACTCCACTACCAAAGTGGTGGCTGGAAAAGTGATTTACGTGCCGGACAAAAATTACGGACGCGAGATGCGCAGATCGCTGGGAATTTCCAAGCGTGATTTAACGGGACCGCGTTTTGTCAGCTACCAGAAGTTCCGCCGACACGCCGACGCGGCGGCAGTAGCACAGGACCTTGGCTTGGCCGGGAATTTACCCCCTGCGCCGCACTTTACGCCGGCAAGACTTTATATGCATCCGTGGTCGGCCAAGGCCAATCCATGGACTGCTGCGTTCCTGAACGCCAATGCCGGGGCCTTGGATATCGCACGGTCAGCGTTCTCCCGTCCACGCTTTTTCCTGCCACTGGTTGAACCCGCCGGGGGCGACCACCGTATGGCCACCGCAGTGGGTTCGATACTCCCGGCCCTGGCTCCTGCCAAGGCTATTTGCAACGGACTTGTGGCGCAAGCCATGTTGGCATTGCATCAAGGCCGCCCTCGCAGATGCAGGCGTGATTTGCTGGCCATCCATCGGCTGGCCCGGTTATTAACCCGCGAACACTTTCTGATCACCAACCTTATAGCTATGTCCATTGAGACGATGGGGTGTCAGGCGGATATTGCTATGGCCAATTCCCATAAGCTGTCATCGGAAGCCTTGCACAACTACGTGAATCAGTTGTTGGCGCTTCCCCGGCCCACGTCGGTGGCGGCCGCGATCGATACCGGTGAGCGATGGATAACGCTTGACGTCTTGCAGCACGCTTCGCCTAACCTTGCCGCACTGTTTGGATTTGCCGCGCCGCGCAAACCGGCCAAACCCTTGAACGGAGCACAGCGTGCGGCAGCATTGGCTTCCCTGAACGGACTCTTCGACCATGTGGTTAAAATTTTTGCGATCAGGAACTACCGGCAGCGCGCTTTGGCGTCGCAACATGCACTGGCGCTTTGGCAACACGAAAAAATGCCGGGAGGCATACCATTCCTCTTCATTGTAAAGACGCAGGTCCGAACCATTGCCACAACGGCCCGCTACGCCGCCCTTCGGCGTTTAGATCGCCTTTCCCTTGCTCTGGCCGCGTATCTGGAAGTTCACCAAGTATTTCCCCCTCGCCTTTCCCAACTTGTCCCCAAATTTCTCCCCGCCATTCCACACGATCCCTTCACCAACAAGGCATTTGAATACACCATTGGACCGCACGGCTGCACGCTCCGCAGCCCCGCAGAATTTGTGCCGCCGATAAATCCCGGCGTAGTCCCCATGTACAGTCGCCCCATTATTGTGCATTTGTCCCGGCTGGCACCAAAGAAATAAACCCCAAAAAAGAACAATATCCCCATAGATAACCCCATAGCTCAATGCGGCAGCATTGAGTTCGCCGCGGAATACAATGCCCTGACACGATTTGTTTTCCCGTCGCGAACCCGCAGCGCGAATATCGTCCCCGCCAACAACCCCCATGCAACCGTGAAATACCCGTAGCTCAATGCGGCAGCGTTGAGTTCGAATCGGAATGCAGTGTGGTCGCGCGGTGTCTTTCCCGCCGGCACGATTGGCTCACGGAAATGGCCCCTTCTGCCATTTCCGTGGTGGTGGCGGCGGCATGATGATGCGTGACGGGCCAAAATTCGGGGGTACCCACCCCGAATGCAGGTTCTCTTGGGACAGGGCCAGTGCGTACCCGTTGTTGGCCCTGATATAGACGGGGGCCCTTCCAGTGAACGGGTCCATGGGTGGGTGCTTGAAGAACGCTGGTGACAAGGCCGCAAGCGTCGCGGGATAATGACCGTGTGCACTGTGGTACATTTCAAGCGCATAAGCGATTTTGACCAGCGTAAGATACCGGATTACGCCATAGGTGCCGGGCGCCTCGCCGGAAACTATATAATTGGTGGCTAGCAGCACCATGTTGTGGTAGCGGATATTTAGTGACAATTTCTTCGCCAGACGATGCTTCAGAGCTGTCGGAATGTCGCGCGCCGCCCCGGGATTCCACCCTCCAAGCACGTCGATGTAGTGGCTGGCACGGTGCCAAACATCTTCAGTTGCCCGCAGCCGCAGGCCCGCATTTGAATACACCGGCGCACGAGCCAGCACCCGCAGCCTGTCGAATGTTCTATTAAGATTTGAGAACTGCCAGTTCCAGTCAATGCCCAGCGGCGGATGTTCGATGATGTCCATCGGTAATGTCTTTTTGGACAGCGTTTGAACCAGCGGTTGAAGCGGCGGCGCTTGTGGATGTCGATAACACGAAAGCAGCACCGCAAGTGCTTGCAGGCGGGACGTATGGATATAGCGTTGCCTTAACGGCGGTGGCAACCTGAGGGCGTGGATAACCTTCCACACCCGTGCCAGGCGTCGTGGATGTCCCCGAATCTGCCCCAGCAGCGTGCGATCAACATACAACGATATACGCAGCAGCCGGTCGGCAGCAGAACCGCTGATTCCATCCGACCCCTGGTATGCCAACTCCGCAAGCCTGGTTACGGCCATCACGTCGTTCCAGCATTTGTCCGGATGGCCGCGCCCCAGTTCCAGCGTAGCGTGGCAAGCCAGACACAGGCCGCCGGTGGTGAGGATATAGTCCGTCGGCATATACCAGGCCACCGGCCCCTTAAAGCGTTTTGAATGCCGGACCATCGGCGAATAAAACCGCGGAAGAAGCGAAGCTTTCCGCAGAAGCTCCGTTGCTGCCTTGTTCTGTTGCATCGCCGTTGATAAAAGAAAGCACTGCGAACTGCGCCATGGAGAATCGAGCGCATATCCCACCTCAAGCTGTTTCATCGCGAAGTACGCCGGGCCGCCTTCGAACACCGTTTTCGTTTTTGGGAGCTTATATCCCTGTGGTGGATGTTCCTTGAAAAACTGACCAATAAAATCAATCCGCGGAATTTTATTTCTTGGCGGCGTTACGCCCAGCAGCTTTAACTGATCAGCACCCATCTTCCGGTAGTGAACCCTCGGGCCGCCTCCCATCTCGTGAAACCCCTGCATCGCAATCTCAATCGCCGGCACGGCGGCATTATTTTCCGGTGTCACGCCCTTCATCAGATATTGTTTCAACGCCAGCTTGTAATCCGGCAGTCCATCTTTACCCAACGGGCCGGTGATATAAGTCGTCGCCCGGCTGATGATCAGCTTGGAGGGATGATGAGCATGCAGAAGCGCCGGTGCCGCCGCGATTGCAGCCGCCAGGGTGACCGCAACGGCACCAACTGCGATGGATGTATGCACCACATGCTTAATCATAATTCACATATCCTCCCGCAGGCGTATCACACCCGCCAAACAGTATAACGCCACCACCAAAATTTTCCGGACAATCCGCACCCGCCCGTCCTCCCCATCTCAGTATGAACGCAACGAGAGAGAACCGCGGATTTCGCGGATAACGCGGAAATCGGGCTGCGGCCCGATAGAGCAGGGAAAGTCGAACAGGTGAGCAGTAGAGCGAATCGGGCTGCGGCCTGATTGGAGCAGGTGTGAGTAGAACAGATGAACAGTAGAGCATATTTGGTTGGCACCAAAGAATGGAGGTCGCCGAGACTGACAGGAAAACTCCCGTAGTCACCTGATCTCCCGTTCCCTTGCTCCCCGCAACCCGACCCGTGCCCATCGCGTCACGCCCTCGCGGGTCACGGAAATGGCATTTTCTGCCAAGCGGTGGGTGCGGGTGCCGGGACGGTGATCCGCCTCGGGCCGGAATCTTGAATGTATCGCGGCCCAGCACCGTTGAGTGCCAGCGTATAGCCTGATGCCGTTCTTTGGTACAAAAGCGGTTTGCCGTTGAACGGGTCGGTAAGCGGACCCACAAAAAACTGCGGCGATAGTGCATCGAGCGTCTTCGGGTACTTTCCTTGCACAGCGTTGTACGCTGCCAGGGCAAAACCGACTTTTATGAGCGCGCCGCATCGTTGCACCTCATAGCTTTCAAGGTCACCGCCCATGCCACCTTCAGCGAAGCATACGAAGCGGTGATGATACAAGCGGTTGCCGGATAATCCACGCGAGGGTCGCCAGTATGAGTTAAGCCAATGCCACAACCTAGTTCCTTTTGTATCTGATATGTGTGCCCCGGCCTCGCTGGAAAGGCGGTCAAAGAGCAAGCCCACCTGTCTGGATTGCCAATTCCAGCGCAAGCCTGTGGGAGGGTTAAGCACCCGGAACATGTCCCTGAATCCGGGCGGCTCATTCTTCGGGGCGGGAGCCGAATGATAATCAGGCTTAGTCGCTGCCCCGTAAATTGATTCCAGCAATCCCAGTGCTTTGAGGCGCTGACAGTGCAACATGTGTTCGGTCACGATCGGCCAAAGCGGTCTTTTACCAAACCAGAGATTGGCGCGCACCGCAAGACGAGAATGGGAGCCGAACCGCTCGATCAGCGCCCGGCAGGCGTACAACGCTTCACTCTCCAAAGATCTCGCGGTGGAATTCTCCTCACCCGGGCATTGCTCGGCCAGAGCCGCCAGGCGCGAGACCAGTTGTATATCGCGCCAACACCCGTGTGCATGGCCCAAGCCAAGTTCAAGCGTGGCAGAATAAGCAATGTCACTTCCGACCGGCCACACGACATCACGCGCGGGTACCTCTGGAAATATTTGCCCCTCGCCCTTCATGATGGCCTGTTGCAGAGCGGCGCTTGGCGAACCAAAGCCGGGCAGATAAAAATATGGCAGCCGCGAGGCTCGCCGCATGGTCGAAATAGCCGCCTTGTTCCGGTCAATCGCCCCCCAAAGCAGCAAGCATCGCGAGGGCCGCCACGGAAAATCACGGGCGAACGACTCTTCGATAATCTCCGCACGCCACCAGACCTGGGTCGAGGGACCAAATGCAAACCCCCGATGCATGAAGTCATTCCCCTGTGGGGGGTGCCGCCTGAAGTAGGATCCGATGGTGTGAACCTTGGCCATTGCCTTTGAAGGGGCAGCGACCTTAAGGGCGTGAAGCTGGATTAGTCCAAGCGGCCTGTAATCAAATTCCTTTGCACCGGAGTAGGGCCGCAACCCCTGCATCGCAATCTCAATCGCCGGCACGGCGGCATTATTTTCCGGCGTCACGCCCTTCATCAGATATTGTTTTAGCGCCAGTTTGTAATCCGGCAGCCCATCTTTTCCCAACGGGCCGGTGATATAGGTTGTCGCCCGGCTGATGATCAGCTTGGAGGGATGATGAGCATGCAGAAGCGCCGGTGCCCCCGCGATTGCAGCCGCCAGGGTGACCGCAACGGCACCAACTGCGATGGATGTATGCACCACATGCTTAATCATAATTCACATATCCTCCCGCAGGCGTATCACACCCGCCATACAGTATAACGCCACCACCAAAATTTTCCGGACAATCCGCACCCGCCCGTCCTCCCCAACTCAATGCGAACGCAACGAGGGAGAACCGCGGATTGCGCGGATACGAGGAGGATTGGTCTGGGATTGTTCCGTATCGGCGGCGGAGAAAGTGATTCTGGCTGCCATGACAACTCCCAAACAGCGCTGTGTGTAATTGCCATAGATGCCTCGAAGCATGGAAGCCCGGTGTTTATCCGCGAAATCAGCGTGATCCGCAGTTTTGTTACGCTGCTCAGATCGGGGCTTGAGAGTGGAGAGTAGAAAATAGACCGCAGGAGGAATTGTCCCGCTCCGGCGACAGCCTAAAGCTCCCAGCCCTATTTGCTCTACTGTCTACTCTCTCAAAGCTCTGCTCAATTGGGCCGCAGCCCAATTACCGGGATGCGCATTTTCTCCAGGTGGCCGTTGTACGTGTACAGAACGGTAACATGTGAGAATATTGCTGTAGCGCCCGCCGCGGGTTGGATCACCACATTCATACTTTTCTGCGACCAATGGGGGACAGCCACGGATCGGCTACCGGGTTTAATCATATCCACCACGACACTACCGCCCAGAGGACGCAGGAATTGCAGTGTGACGGAATAATTGGACCGGCCAGTGAAATTACCGGGGCTCAAAATAATGCTCCCCGGCTTAACAGCCAGCGCCGGCGAAGGGAGGAAGAAAACCGGAACGGTGGTGGATAGCTTGCGCTGCGTTGGCGGACCACGGCGGCCAGTAAGCGAAAGATAAAAGCAGTACGGTCGGTCGCCGGGCGGTTTCTTCATGGTGATATGAATCTTCTGTGATCCGCCGGTGAAAAGGGTGAAAGCTGGCGGGGAAACAGTCACTGCATTTCCCTGTGGGTGCAACTGAAAATCTGCCAGTCTGCCGGCGGTATTTTTGATTGTAAAAGCGGCGGAAAGTCGGTGGACTGTCTCGGGCGGTACAAATCGCTTGATCACTACTGCTGGCATGGCAAAGCCCTTGAGGTAGGCTGTCGGAGCTATGCCGGGGACTATTTTTTGGGGGTAATCCAAGGTATCGGGATGATACTCGATGCGGCGCGGCGCATCGGTGATGGTCCCTCCTGAAGGCGGAATATAGGTGAATGCACTCGCCGGAAAGGCATGGGTGATAGACAGCCGACTGATGGCGATGTGGCAGTCTATCTGCAAACGATTTTTCAGCGGAGCGATCCTATCGTGCCGCGCTACCCGATACCAATCTCGCTCGTGAATCCGCGTGGGAAACCAGATGCCGCCAGTTCTTTTGAAATGGCTGAAATCCGCTTGCCAACTGCGCTGTCGCCCCGTCGGTCCCCGTGCGAAAAGACTTTCCCGGTATATCCGTAATCCCCCCGCAAGCTCGACTTCGTCCCGTACCTCCCATGATGCCTCCGTTGGTTTTCCGTGGCGGAGGATCAGATAGGTTAATTCGACGAGCTTTGTGGATCGGTCGATGCCCTGGTGAATCAGTCGGTAGTCAAAAGGACCGGCTTGCAGCGGATTAAGCTGCTCGTTGGTGTATTGCACTACCAAGGGCACCCAGGTGTGTTCCAGTCTTCGCATCTTCTGGTTTGCTAAGGGCATTTTCCATCCAGGAAGTTCCTCCCCCCAGGCAGCCATCCAGTCAAAACGGGATCGCGGCGTGTCGCTGCGGTGGTAAAGAGTCGTGCTCCACTGAGAGCTCAACACTTTGCCGTTTTGCTCGAGCTCCGGGTCGGCTTGCCACACACGCTGTCGCCCGATGACCCATTCATTCGCATCCACCGCGCGGCTTAATTCAGCCTTGCCGCTGGTGTTGTGAAAAATAAAATTAACCTCACCGACCGTCTGGTATTTGACCAGCTTATCCGGCACATCCCATTTTAAATTCACTGCCTCGGTCCGAGTGAGCCAGCCCGGCGTGAGTCCCAGCATTTGTTGCCGCCAATGCTTCGGGTCACTTTTCTTTATAGCCGCCCGGAAATTACGTATCCACCTTCGGCTGGTATAATTGCGGGTCACGAACGTCGCCCGCACGCTTAGCGCCCGAATTTTCCGCGCATACGCCTGAAACACCGCCGCCCATTGCGCTTGCGTTAACATCGGCCGTTTGGCGGTAGCGGCTGGGGCCAGGGCAGCTGCCGGAATAGCCGCAATCTTTGGCGGCAGGGGTGTGGGGGGATTGTGATTTGCCAGCACCGCAGCCACGCCCGTGGCAACCAGCCCCACCGCCAACACAACACCCACGGCTCCAATCGCAACTTCGCTGCTGCTGATTGTTTTCACCGCCAGTTTTGCTACGAGTTTTTTCTGCCCCGCTGACATGGCCGTTGCCGCGGTCCCATGGGTCGCATGCGCCAGCACCGCCGCCATCAGTTTCCCCGGCGCGGGCTGCACAAGTTTTTCAGTCAGTATGGCTGCCAGGGCGTCAGCAGTCAGAGCTACGCCTTTCGCTGCCATGCGTGCCCGTAGCTTTTCCACTGCACGCTGCACCCGCTTTTTTGCCGCTTCTTCGCTGATGTCCAGTTGCATGCCGACTTCGGCAAAGCTGCACCGCTGGTAATAGCGAAGCAGCACTGCAGCTCGATCCGCCTCGCCCAAAGCTGCAAGGTGTTCGTCCAGCAGCGGCAGAAGTTCCTCTTCCGGCGTTGGCACCCCCAGCACTGATTCAGTCCGGCGGCTGCCCGCTGTGAATTCATGTCGCCGCCGCGTCTGCTCATCGCGCATCGCACTGCGGCAGCAGTAACGCGCGGTCTTAAACAACCAGCCCGACATGTTGACCCCCTGCGGCAATTGCTTCGCTTTTCTAATCAGAATCAAGAATACTGTTTGTGTAACATCCTCCGCCATCGCCGCATCACGCACAGACCGCCGACACAACGAATAAACCCAATCCAGATGCTGCCGAACCAACACCGGCAATTCCCCACTGCCCGCATCATCGACACGCGATTCCGCCATCTCGTGGCTATCAATCATCTGAAAAACTCCGTTCCCTTTGCAATAGCTCTTCGCAGTAGACGACCACCAACCGGACGCCCGCCGATCTGCGACCTTAAGAATCTGGAACCTGGTACCTGGAATTTAGCATCTCGCATTCGGCATCCAGCAATAGCAGTGCCTGAAATCATTCTAACTCCCGCGCCCCCATAACCTCGTGCCTTTCACCCCCGGCCGAGCTGGCGGCCTTGTGGTGTATCGGGCACCGGCGCTGTGAGCGGTGTTCTAACTCCTAGCTTCTAGCTCCTTTCATCCTCGTAAAAGGTACCTGACACCTTTTCCGCGCGTTTCACACGCTGTAACCCGTCCCCTGTCCCCTGTAACCTAAGTCACTTCCTCTCTCGTATTATCTCACGCCAAGTCAATTCGGGACATTTTTATTTCCTTTTTCCGCCGGCGACGCTGAACCGCAGGCATCTTGTCTGTCGCTGCAGCGGCATTCACCGAAGAAATGCGGAATTCCAAAGGAATGCACATTGGTTATGAGCGCCGTGTCGTTGCGCCAATGTGGTGAATCTCACTGATCACGGATCAATGATCACCGATCAAGATGTTACGAATTTCCGAAAATCCGTTCGTTGATCAGTGCTCATGGGTCATTGAAAAGGCACGGAATCAACGATTACCAAGGGGTTTGTGAACCCCCCGAAAACATGAGGCCGCTGGGGATCGAACCCAGTGACAATGTGGCAAAAACCCTTGAATACACGCATGGTTCGCGTGCCAACCCCCCTGCGAGTGTGACCAAAAACGTGAAAAGAATGGTTTCCAGCGATCTCCGACTTGCTGCGCTTATTGGAGCATGGCCATCGCTTCCAGAAGCGGTTAAGGCTGGCATTGCGGCGATGGTGGCTGCGTCAAAATGATTGTTGCCCGGCGTTGTGCCGCCTGGCCGGTTTTTTACGGGCGGCGATTTACAGAAAGGGGCCGATATGGCCATGAGAAAAATTCGGATCGGTGACTTTGTAACGGAAGATTGCGGGGATATTGTTACCCAGCGAGAATATGGCAGCGTACTTCGTGTCGAATTGTTTACCCCTGATGGCGTTTATGCTGTCTGCACAGACGCCGACGGGGGATACCATGGCTTTGGTGTGTCAAAACTGGTTCATGTAATCGGGCATTGGAATGATCGTGCGTCCGCCAAGCTGCGGCGGCGCAAGACAAAGCGGGCGTTACGGATTCCCAAGGCCGCGTAACGGGTTGAAGCTGCGGGCGTGCGATGACGCTGCGGTTCGGACAGTAGCGGCCCTTTTGACATTCCAGCGGGCGGCCACTGTCGGTAACTCGTGAAAATGCCCTTGGAACCGTAGCGGCTTTATTTAGGCATACCCCCCACGCCCCGACTTTTACAATTTTCCGGATTTTCCTTGTACGCTGGGGGGTGCTATGCAAAAGTCGCGGGGCATACGCAGCCCAAAGCGGCTCCAGTGCTAAACAAAATAGCGATTTATCGCAAATTGTGAAGGTGGCCAAGATGGGCCGGTTATTGCCGATCCGGAGCCTGCACATCGTGAAAATGGATGGAATCAGCAGCATTCCGCCCTGTTTGCGGGCGGTTTTGGATCCGCCGCGTTGTGAGTGATCGGGCTGGGGGTATAATTCCGGGCGACGCAGATCACCTGCGGCGCGGTTATGCACGTTTGATTTGAGGTGTGAAATGGCAGATATGGCCGGTGAGATTTGCGCCAACTGTGGACGGCAGATCGGCAAGCTGGAAACTCCCATGGTGTGGAAACAGGATGTGGTGTGCCAAGCTTGCCATAAGCTGCTACGCCAGGAGGGCCACGCACAACAACAGCGGGAATCAGACTGGTTATTCAATTGCCCGCAGGCCGCCGTAAAGAAGGGTGTTATCAGAATTGAAAAGGTGAGCATTAACCCCGCAGACCTTGTGGGCATTTTAGCCAAGAATTACCGGAGGTCTTTCACTACCATTCAAATTTATCGCGTCGATTTGGCTATGCCATTCGGTCATTACCACCGGGTGGAGTTTAGGAATGCGACAGACGCAATCGCGTTTTGCCAGGCGGTTAGTGCGGTAACTGGGCTGCCAGTTACCAATTGGAGGCCGCCGGATGTAACCTTTTTTGTTCCGCTTTCATAGGGTGGAACGCTGGTGGGTTACCAGCCGTGGCTAAAACCTGCCCCTGTAACCAACTCGTGGAAACGGCTTTGCGATGGGAGCGGTTTTCGCGACAGGGGGCCGACGCGGTGGGTGAGACGTGAGCGATAATCGTGCACTTCGGGGTACCAGATTGCACCTGTTGTAATTTCGGTGTTGTAAGTCTGGAAGGATTGTTACAGTAATCCCAGTGGGACGGTTGCGGGGTAGCTCCCCGATAATCGGCCCGGGCACATTGCCGGCGAATCAACCCCGCCCAGTGTGTCCGGGCCTGCCCGTCCGAACAAGGGTTGAAACAATGTCGGATCATCAATCGGAATTAGCTTCCCAAGCGTTGTGTGGCTGGATCAAGGCCCGTTGTTTTTTCCTTGACTCCCTGCGGGTCTTAATGGGCCTACGATGCAGGCTGGAGCTTCGCCCGACCCCTATCGGAATAATCCTTACGCTAGTCCTGCCGGATGGCCGGAAGTTTGGCCACGATGTGTGCATCATTGCTGATGGGTGCCAGGACTTGGGTAGGCGATGGGATATGGTTTGCGGCCATCTTGTTGATGCTTCCGACCTTACCCCCTACTCGCCAATGGAGATGGGGCGCGATTATCTTTCTAATGTGTTCAGCAGCGGGTTGGCGTTTCTTCACGCTACAGCGGATGCGTGCAAGTGGCCTGGCGTTGACGCTGGCCGACTGGATGCGATTAAGGAGGCGAGGGCTTGGGTTGCTGAAACAATGCGTGACCCGAATTGTGAATACCCGCTTGTGCCCGGATCGCTTTGGAGCCTGCCCGCTGACGGCGGACTTTATTTCAAGGCCATGGAAATAGAGGAAAAGCGTTACGAGCGTTGCCGGCAGGCGATTCGCTTGGTTGTATGCGATTCGGAAATCGTGGCGGGCAGTATTCCGGCAGAAAAGACGCCGAGTGTTGCGGCGGTTGTTGCCCCTGCGGTGGCTGCGACGCGGGAAACGAAGTCGGAATGCACGAAGCGCAAGGTGCGGGAGTTGACCGAGCCTTACATTGCGGAAGACCCGGACGCACTTCTGAAGGAACTGGCCGCGCGGGTTCCAACGAACGTATGCGGAACGTATCAGGCAAAGAAGTATATCCGCGAGCTTGCCGACGATGGAACCATTCCGAGAACGTGGGGCACAAGCGTTGACCCACAGCGTATGCTGAGTAGCGTGCGGAGGGCTGCCGCCAGCCGCCGCGCGAAGATCGTAAAATAGTGTGGGGTTTTGAGAGAGGAAAAAACCAACAAGATTTTTGCGAGTGCACGCGAACCATGCTGTTTACGCGGGTTTTTTGCGCGCCAGTATCGGGTTTTTGTCCTAAAAACCCAACGCAAAAACCAACGCCGCTATGTGCATTAGAGGCCAGCGCTGTGCAGGCCTTTCTAACATGGAGCGAATAATGAGTACTCAATTCCCCCTGTCGAAAACCCCGGCGGAATATCTTTCCGTGCGCCAGGTGGCAGAACTGCTGGGCGTAACCACGAGAACAATCTGGAAGCTTTCCGCCGCAAGGAAATTTCCCGCGCCGGTACGGCTAACGCCACGGTTGCCGCGATGGAAACGCGCCGAAATTGATGCCCATATTGAGGCTTTAGCTGCGGTTATTTCTTAAAAAAACGCCGCCGGTGCTGGCAGGCATTCCGGCGGCAAATTTCAGGAGCTTAATGATTTTATCCAATAATTCTGGTGGGGCAAATCCACCGTTGGCTGCGCGGCTGGCCGAGGCGGAACAAAAGGCCATTCTTTCTGTTGTGTCGCATGTTGATTCGACGCCCAGGGGGCGTGAACGCCGGGTTAATATCGCGGCGGATTTTGTCGCGCGGTTGTCGCAATACAGGTGGGGTGGGCAACGCAACACGGACATTTACGGGGCCATTTCCCGGCTGGCGACTGCTGGGACAATGCCGCTGGCTGGGCTAGTGGAATCGGAGCTGCGCCGGTGCAAGAACGCGGAGGCCGCCGATTGGATCCGCGAGCATAGCGCTGGTTTGTTCAGCGACGCGCAGGCTGAATACTGGATCGGCCAGGTACTGGAGCTTGGCCGTACTGCTGCGATTTACAGCGGCGCCGCCCGCGTGCAGGGTGCGTTGGATGCTAACCAAACCATTACCGATGTCGCACCGATCATCGCAGAAATTAATGCCGCTGCGGATCCGGTGGAACCATCGCCGACAATTTTTGACATTGCGGTAAACGCTACCGACCAACTGTCTGATCCGGAGCCGATGGCCGAGCCGGTCATTGACGGTGGCCTGCGCCGTGGCGAGGTTGGGCTTTGGACTGGGGCGACAAAGACCGCAAAAAGTTGGTCAATCCTGCATTGGCATTGCGCCATTGCGGCGGGCGTCCCATGTTTTGGGTATGGGTGCCGCCGGGGTAACGGGCTTCTGATTGATGGGGAATTGGCCAGGCCGACCATCTTCCACCGATTACGAAAGGTGGCCGATCAGTATGATGGCATTGACCTTTCCGGATTAAAGATCGTCCCGTTGCGTGAAAAACCAATGGATATTGACGGCTTACTTCGGCTGCTGCGCGATGTCCAGCCCGGGCAATTTGATTTCATCACCATTGATCCAATCTTCAAATTGTTGCCCGCCGATGCGGACGAAAACAACAACGCTTTCATTGCGAGCTTTTTCACCAAGCTGATTGTCGCAGCAACGCGGATGGACTGTGCAATCCTCTGCGTCCACCATCAAAGCAAAGGCAATCAGGCGGGCAAATCTGTGGCCGATCTGGGAAGCGGGGCTGGTGCCCAAAGCCGTGCAGTGGACTGGCATTGTGGGCTTCGGGAACACGCCGAGGCCGGATGCGTGAGTTTGCATACCATTTGCCGGTCATTCCCGCCGACTGATCCGAGTGTTTGGGATCTGAAGCCGCCGGCGATGGCGCAACGCTTTGAGTTGGACGCCGAGGATTTGAAACAACCAAAGGCACGGAAGGCTAAGACCGCCGAACCAAAGCCAGAAAAAGCCGCGCGCCCGAACTGGGAAACTGCTGCCAAGTTTGCCGGCGATGATCCGCGGGATGTCGCCTACTTTGCCGCCGAGTTGAATATCGGGGAAAGAAGATCTGTCGAATTGTTGAGGCAAGCTGTGGCCAAAAGGCGGTTGTATTTGTGGCCGCGCCAAGGCCGCAAAACGCATGACCGATGGGCGACGATTCCCGCGCCTTTAACCGAGCGCGAATGATGTGTGCGCGCACGTTTTTACCCTTATAGGTGCGAAAGCACCATAAGGGCAACGTCCGCTGCACACACACAGCAGTTTTTTTGGAGTAAAAACCGTGCCCCATTATCACCTACCAAAGCTTCCCGGAAGTGATCCCGACGGCCGGCGATTGAATCGCCTGATCCAGCGACGCCGCAGGGAGCTTGGCTTAATTTCTGGCCGATGGCGGAAGTCGGTCATTCGCCTGGCTGATTGTGTGGGAACTATTGCGAGGATCTTCTTATGACCGAAAGACCATTATTCGATAAACCTGTTCCATCGTCCGTCAAACCAAGGGGGTGCCCTGCGACGAAGTTACTCAGGCCGCCGGTCTTACCCGTAACGCCCAAGGCTGCCCCGGAAAAGTGGGTCATTGAACTTACCGCCGCGCCGGGAGGTGAGGTTCCGCCAGTCTGCCGGGTAAAACGGCTGATCAAGTCTGCCTGGCGACGATATAGGCTACGGGTCACATTTGTTGCTGACAAAGAATTCTCAACGCCAGCGCCGCATGATTCCGCTGGGCAGGATAAACCGATGGCGTCAAAAGCGTGTATTGGCGTGGACAAGGTTCAGCGAGGCCCGCAAACGGCGTTTAATGAGGCCGCGGAGGATGTGAAATAATGCGAAAACGCGGAAAGCTTGAATATGTGACTTTGGATAGCGGATCGCGTGAACGATTCCCAAGTGGTGCTGTACGTGACTGCCGGGCTGGCAAGGGACGGTATGACCTGATAAGCCCGCACGGGTTGCAGAGGCTGGCCTTACTCATGGAGCGCGGGTCGGCCAAGTACGGTGATCGCAACTGGGAGCGGGGCATTCCGGAATCGCGGTGTATGGATTCCGCATTTCGACACATGGTTCACTATATGGCCGGGGATCGTGATGAAGATCATCTGGCGGCTGTGGTTTTTAATCTGTTTGCGGTCATGCACTTCCAGGCGACGGATGGCGCAGCGGAAAATAATAATTCAGGCGGCTTGACACGTGGCAAGTGAGATATATAATGAACAGTATGAAACCAAAAGTATTTAGCGAGAACCTCAAGGAATTGATATTGACCTGTGGGCTTAGCCGATGGGAGATTGCCCGCCGCAGCGGCGTATCCGAGGCGGCGTTAAGTCGCTTCGTGAATAACCTGCGGGGCCTGACCACCGACACGGTTGACAGGATTGCCCCGGTGATCGGTTTGAAGTTTACATCCACCAAGCTGTCGGCAAAAGAGTTACGACGAAAGGCATGAGCATGTTTGGCTTTGGAAACGGTAATGGCTGGCTTCCGATGTGGTTCCTGCTGTCCAGTGAGGAAAGAGAAAGCCGCCGGCAGGGAAATCAGGCTGTTGATGACCGCCGCACGTGGAAAGCCCGGTTACGGCGGATCGCCGGCGTCCGCCGCGAAGTTCAGCGATTCAAAAAGCACAACAAATCACTGATTGACCAGATTGAGGATATGAACAAGGGACATTGATTATGGCAATCGTTTATAAGCCGAAAGATCGGAAAGTCCATTATTACAAAGTGCGTATCGGGCCGAACCGGTGGAAGCGGTATCCGGGCTTCGTTGATCGCCGGGCGACTGAAGAACAATGCCGCAAGCATCAAGCCATGATCGACCGCGGGGAAGTCAATCTCTTGAATCCATACGAGGGACACAACAAGCGGCCAGTGCTGGATCATCTGACCGAATATCTCAGTGAATTGGCCGCCACCGGACATGACACTGACAATAACCGTGTCGTGGAATTGCGGTTGAAGAAAATGCTGAACACGTGCGGATGGAATTATCTGCCGGATATTTCCATAGCGTCATTTACCCGGTTCCGTGACACGGGCGATATGCTAAATGCCGCGCCCAAGACCCGCAATGACTATCAGCAGACTGCCCGCCAGTTTTGCCGCTGGTGTGTTCGCAACGGACGTATGCCCATTGATCCGTTTCAGAATCTGGCCACCGTCAAGGTCAATGGCGATATTCGCCGCCAGCGCCGGGCATTGACCGATGCGGAAGTTAATCGCCTGTTGGAAGTGTCGCCGGAGCCGCGTAAAACCGTCTATATGGCCGCACTGCTGACCGGGCTACGCCGCGGTGAATTGCGGCAATTACGATGGTCTGATGTTCACCTTGACGCGCCCAAACCTTTTTTGACAGCCAGGGCGTCCACAACGAAAAATGCAAGGGAAGCGGTTATCTTTCTTCGCGATGACCTTGTGGCCGCGTTAAGGGAAATGGATCATCCGGATGATGGCAATGATTTGCTATTCCGCGTGCCAAAGCGGGTGACGTTCTATAAAGACTTGCTCGCCGCCGGAATCGCCCGGAGAGACAAACAGGGCCGCACCATAGATTTTCATGCGTTGCGGCACACACTGGCCACGAACCTTGGCCGGGCCGGAGTATCGGTTCAAACCGCAATGCAGGTCATGCGGCATAGTGATATTCGCCTGACCACCAAGACTTATACCGATGCGACGTTGCTTCCGACCGCTGAAGCAATCGAAGTTTTGCCCCGCTGGGAAGTTAATCAACAGATTCAAGAGGCAATCAAGGATGGTACCTCTGACATGGCCTTGCCGAGCGTGACCAAAACCGGCTCCCAAAGGCTCAATTTGGTTCCCGGCAGTTCCCATGGCGGTGCCTTGATGGAAAGTGAGAATCATCAAGCCTGGCGTGCGCAAAACCACGATTACCAAGGGGTTTGTGAACCCCCCGAAAACATGAGGCCGCTGGGGATCGAACCCAGGACCCACAGATTAAAAGTCTGTTGCTCTACCAGCTGAGCTACGGCCTCAGAACGGAATTTATCCTTCCCGCCATTCATGCGGGACCCAGTATTCTACGATACTGCCGAATTCTGGCAAGCGGCAATCGAATGCGGCAATTGAATGCAGCCAAAAGTCGGAAATCACCCGGTTTCCGCTACCCGCGACCAATCGGAAGAAATCCACCGAGGAGCCTTTCCGAGTAATCGCCGGGTTGCGATCCCGGCGCGCCGGGACGATTTTTGGCTTCACGGGGCATCGTCGCGTCATAGAGCACCGTGGTGATAACCCGGTGGTTGGTTGGCGGCACTGGATCAACCACCGGATTACCTTCCGGTGCTCTAAAAGCAGCACGCGACGATGGCGTACCTGACAGGGATGGTACAGCCGCGCCGCAGAGGGGAGCCAAAAAGCACGCCGCCCTGCGGGTGGGCCTGAAATGCCCCGTCTACTTTGTTGTCGGATCTCGCAGACTCATTATCCGGAGTCGGCTCTATCCTCCGTCGCGCATACAGGGCATTTCAGACCCATCGCAATCCCGGCCATTACTCGGACAGGCTCCTGGCCGCCGGCTTCGCCGGTGGTGCCAACTTCGATAACAGTGCAGGTCGGAGAATTTGTCTACCGCGAAGCCTTGGTTTCCCACGCGGCCAGGGCTTCAGCGATTTGCGCTTGCAGCTTTTCGTAGTCCTGCTGATGCTTTTTAAGTTTGGCCGGGAAGGCCGCTATGGCGGGATCGGCAAATTGCGATTCCAGTTTTCCCAGCTCCTGCTCTTTGGTCTGGATCATTTTTTCCAATTCCCCGGCGGAAAGCTTTTCAAGATGCCATGGCAATTTCGCTTTTTCCGCCACCGGCGATTTCCCGGCCTGCGCTTTGGCCGGCGGAGCCGCCTTTACCGCCTTCGCAGGGGCGGCGGCGGCAGCTTTCGCGGCTGCGGCTTTGTTGCGGGCGCGTTTTTCCCGGTCCAGTACATAGTCATCAAATGTGCCGTCCACCAGCCGCCAGCCGCCCGGTGCGGTTTCATCGGGTTCCATAGCCAGAATACGGTCGCAGACATTGGCCAGAAAATAACGATCATGGGAAACCACAAGCAGTGTGCCGTCATAACTGTCCAGCGCCGTTTCCACCACCTCACACGTGTTCATATCAAGATGGTTCGTGGGTTCATCCATGAGGATGACATTGGCGGGTTTGAGAAGCATTTTAGCCATGGCCACGCGGGCCTTTTCTCCACCAGACAGGGTGCCGACTTTTTTGAATATATCATCGCCGGAAAACAGAAACAGGGCGGCGAGTTCCCGAATATCCTGTGGTGGCGTAACAGGTTTAACGCTGTGAATTTCCTCCATCACGGTATTGGCCGGATTTAAGTCCTGATGTTCCTGTTGGAAATATTGCACGGTTGTGCCGTGGCCCCAGACAATTTCTCCGGTATCCTGCGGCTGCTTGCCGGCGAGGATATTCAACAGGGTACTTTTACCGGAACCATTGGGGCCGACAATGCCCAGCCGATCGCCGCGCGTCAGTTCCAGCGTGATATTTTCAAAGAGAACTTTTTGACCATACGCTTTGGATAAATCCCGGAGTTTCAGCACATGCTGTCCGCTGGGCTTTTCAAGTTCCAGATTAAGAATCATACGAGTCGCATCACCACCGGGCTTGCCGATGGCTGAGTCCGTCTTAAATCTTTCCAGCCGCGTTTTGCGGCCGCGCGCCTGCATGGCCCGCTGTCCGGCCGAAAAGCGACGGATGTATTCCTCCTGCTTGGCGATAAAATTTTTCTGCTGCTCATAGGCGCGCTGCTGGGTCAGCAAACGCTCCGCCCGCTGCGTCATGTATGAGGAATAATTACCGATATATTCTTCAATGCCCGCGGACCGCAAATCAATAACTTTGTTGACCACCCGATCCAGAAAATAGCGATCGTGGCTGACAATAATCATGGCCGTATCTTCCAGGCCGGAAAGGGTGCCTTCCAGCCAGGTCAGCATGGGAATATCCAGGTGATTGGTGGGTTCATCCAGCAGCAGCAAATCCGCCCCTTCCAGCAGCATACGCGCCAGTTGGATGCGGGATTTCTGGCCGCCCGAAAGATTGGCCACGGGCTGATCCATCTCCCCATCCGTAAAACCAAGCTGTTCCAGCACCATCTGCACGCGCCGCTGAATATCCCAACCTTCGAGGTGCTGGAATTGATGCTGCAAATGATCGTAATGCTTTAAGGCCGCATCGTGCTGCGGCCCGTCCGGGTCCCGGGCCAGTTCCTCAGCCGCCAACTGCAACTGATGTTCAATTTCTCTAACATGGGCAAAAACCAGTTCCACCTGCTGGCGAACAGTTTGCGTTAAATCCAGCCGGGGTTGCTGCGCCGCATAACTCATGGCGGCGTCACCAGCGAGCGTAGCGGTCCCATGGTCGGGTTCCTCAACGCCTGCGATAATTTTGACCAGGGTCGATTTCCCGGCTCCGTTGGGGCCGATGAGTCCAATGCGATCTCCCACCTGCACATCCATGGTGATGTTTTCCAGCACATGGCGCAATCCATAAGCCTTGCTGACATTCTTAACTGATAAAAGCGACATATTCCGGCGACCTCTTTTTCGCAAAACCAAGGACCTGGTGCTCTGTCAAGCCTACCAATTAGGATTGACGGAGGGCCAGGGGGTTGTGGGCGCGAAGCGAGGAGGATTATGTATGGGAACATACATTGACGACGAGCGCCAAAGCCCACGGCCTCCCGGCCCCCGCCCGCAGGGTTACCCGCAAACGCCCCATCTGCGGCGTCGCAGCGGCTCAATGGGTCTTATTGGACCCGGTTTTCGCCGCTGGCTCCTTGCATCTGGAGCCTTTGCGGCCAATCAATCCTAATTTGTAGGCTTGACAGAGCACTATTCTACCATATTTTGCCACAAATTTCCCGTATTGTTACGGTTTTAATCGCGGTCTTTTCCGACCGACTGGTGTGGCCCCGCCCCGATCCACCCGCCCTGACCGCGAACCGTCACAAAGCCGCCGGCTACGCCGGTGGTGGAGCGCACGAAGGGATGCCTGCACCTGCAGTCTCGACCATTTCCACGGTGCAGGATGGAAAACTTTAATATTTTTTCATTTTTCGCCTTTCTCACTTGCTTTTTTTTTTTTTAGCGCAGTATCATCCCCGATACCGTAATTTAATCAGTGATTGTGTCACTGAGATAACTGTGTTGGGGTTGTGGTCGCCGTTGTACCTGTTGTGATCTTGGGGACGGAATGGCACTGGGGCGCATAAGAATATTTTGCTTTCTTGCCGTAGGGGTTATCGCCCTTTCTGCGGCATTCGCAGGTCGCCCGGCATACGCCGCCGCGTCCACCTCCTCTGCCCCCAATTCTCCCGAGCACAAACTATCCTGCCCAGCCAGATTCATCACCTGCATGGCATGGGATAAATTCCGCCATTGCATGTGGATTGGCACAGAGGGCCACGGTGTTTATGAATATCGGCCTTGGGCAAGCGGCGGGAAACGCTGGCTGCAATTTTCGAAAACTAACGGGCTTTCGGATAATTCCTGTTATGCCATTGCCATCGATGACAACGCCCGTGTCTGGGCGGGAACGGATCGCCACGGCGTGGACGTTCTTACATCAAGCCGAAAACCCTGGCAGCGCTACGACGTTCTGCCCCTGACTCATAAGGGGCGCTTCGGCCCGCTGGGGTCGCATCCATTTTGCATAGCCGTCGATCCCTACACTGGTGCCGTGTGGCTGGGTACGGAGGCGGGGATCAGTATTTATTCCACCCGCCGACACGCCTGGCGCTACCTTACAGGCGCTAACGGCTTGCCGTCGGATGAGATCAATGCGATCGGTTTTCTGCCGCAGGGCAGGGTCGTTCTGGGCACCCAGTGTAATGGCGTGGATATTGGCACGCCGGAAGCACGCCGCCGACGCGAGAGCCAAATGGTCCTATCCTCGCTGCCGGGATTCCGCGATCCTTACCGTTGGCAGGTAATTACCGGACCGTTCCACACGCCCGATTCGGCAACTGGAAGGGGAATGCCCAGCAGCCTGATTAATGCTATCGCGGTCCCGCTAACGGCTTTGCCAACCGCAAGGCTTTCCGCATATCAGACGGCTCGTGCCGCCCGGCACCAGCATATTTATGTTGGTACTGATTCCGGTCTGGCAATCAGCCATAACGGCGGCCAAAGCTGGAGTTTTGAACAAGGCCGCGATTACGCGGCCCGTGTGCTGGGGCTGTTTCACCCGCCGGCGGGATTCCGTGCGCCGCCGCAGGCACAATTGGCAAGCCTGCTATCTGGCGAACATGTTACCTGCGTAGCACGTGATGCGGCGGGGAACCTGTGGCTGGGCTTCTGGCGGGATGGCTACATGGTTATAAGCCCGCATGGCCACCACATCTACCGCACCGATGGCGATCCGCGCTTCGCCAAGGTGGACACCTATGTACAGTCGATCCTGCCCCTGCCCAATGGCAAAGTGCTCATAGGCCGCTATGGCCACGGTGTGTCGATCATCAATCCGAAACACTTGGCCGCGTGGCTCAATCCCGGCAAACGGGTGAAACTTTTTTCCATCACGCGTCCCAGCCGGATGCTCATGCCGGTTAGAGTTCAGTACCCGCAAGCGGCGGCCATACCGACAGTCAAGCAGATCGTCGCTCTGCGTAACGCCCTGCTACACGTCAAACCAGATAAATCCACCGCCCCGGAAATCATCCCCTTAAACGACGACTGGCGTACGCGGGGAAGCTGGATCGACCATTACGGTCGCATGTGGTCCTTGCAGTATTCCATGACCGGTTTAGACACCGGTGGCGGATACGACGACGTATGCTTTTTGCGATCCGACGCCTGGGCCAACACCCATTGGCGTGCCAAGGAAGCCGCCCGGCACTGGCTGGTGACGGGCTGGCGAAACTCAACGGATCCGCGCACGCTGCAAGACCTGTTCCACGGCGGGAGGACCCAGGCAAGCGATGACGATCATGGGGAAACATACCCGGCCGCTGTCAATGGGCCAAATCTTTACCAGACCATTGACCTGCCGGCTGGGAGCTATATCCTCTCCGCGTATCTGCTCAACGATGACGCTCACGCCGGTGGCTGGAATCGGTGCCGGGATTATGTCGTGCAGGTCAGCAACACTCCGGAACTGGCCCCGGCCATTCCGCGCATCGGGTGGTATGAAAAGAACCACATCCAGCCGGCTGGGGCATTTTCCCGCAGTCGGCCCACCGCGATAAGCCGGTGCGGAAATTTCTGGGGCGGGGTGTACAAACGCTTCTTCGTCCGCGTTGCGCCGGCGGGCATTCGTTACCGGGGCCTGAAAATGGGGTGCATAACAATCTGCATCCGCCGCAACTATTCGCTCAACGCTATTTGCGAGGGGCTATTTATCGACCCCCTGGGGAGATTGCCTTTCCTTTGGTACGGGCGGGTTCCCGAGGGCGTGCCGGAGCAGCCGCCGATCACCCTGCATTACCGGGCTGTTGTTCCCGCGTACACGAAGGGTGAGCCGTATGTTCCCCCCGATTTCGGATTCATCAAGCCGAAACCCAATGAGCACCTGATTCCGCCGCCCTCGATCCCTCGCGCATGCCATGACGCCGGCACCGGCATGCAGGAACTCCTGAACCTGAGGCGGGCAGACGCACCGTGGTTTGCGCGGAACGCACCGCCCTGCATTATTATGCTTGCCCGCTTTCTCGCTGGCTCGCGCATATCGGGCAAATCACCCGCCGCCTATTTTTACACGCAATTCCGGCGGGCTGTTTGGAACCCCAGGTTTTTGGCGTCGTTGCTGTGGGATGTTCCGTCGCAGGCCGCAGCGGGCAGCGTGTATCCGGCCATGCCGGAATTTGGGCGTGAAGACGAGCTTTGGGTGTGGCAAAAACGGACAGTTAATCCCAAGATCACGGATCAGCAAGTCTGGCCGTTACCGCAAGTATTCAAGCTTTACCACGCGTGGTGGAAAAAGCATCTACGTCTATGTCTTAACTGGGAGGCCCCAAAATGGTCGAAGCACTAATTCCTACGTGTCGGAGTTTCCAAACCCTGCTCGTGGCGCTGATTGCGGCCGTGGGCTTGGCCTCCGTGGCAGCGCCCGCCCGCGCGGCCACGCCCGGGCCGGGCACCTCAGTCACGGTAACCAGCAATCCTGTGCAGGGCAGCCCCTACGAGGTTCAGATTAAACAGGATTCAACACTTAACTACAAGCTCACCTACATCCTCGGGCCCAATTCCGAGAATGTTACGCCCTCGGTAAGCTCGATAAAGGTAACATTTAGTGTAAACAACGGCGGAACGATCCAGGAGAGCGGAAGCTCCACCTGGACGGAAACATTCCTTACCCCGCCGTTCAGTTCCCCGATGGGGCTCTCCTGCCAGGCATCCGGGCCGGCGAACGGGAATTATTCCGTCACCTGCGAGGCGACATTGAATCTCAGCGACGGAACTACGGCAAGCGGCGGACCCGCCAGCGATACGTTTCTGGTGGCCGGACTGACGGTGACTGTCACCGGGGATCCCTACGTGATCATACCGGAGGACGGCACGCCTGACAGCGACACAACGAGTTCGTACACCGCGAGCGTGCAGTCCTCTTACGGCGACAACGGGTTTTTTGACTACACTTGGGTCGTGCCTTCCAACATCGGGTACTCAAGCGGCACCGAGGGGTCCAGCAGCGACCAGATATCCGCGTGGGGCATCTCCACCCCCGGCCCGACGACAATTCAGTGTGACGTTGACGACACCTTTACGGGGCAAACACAGTCGGGATCGAAAAAAGTGACCGTGGCTGTGGAATACACCTACGTGGGAATGCTCGACAACGGGCAACCCGAAAATCAATATTCGATGCAGCATTTCACGAACGAAACCGATCCCAATCCGGAGCCGTGGACGGTAACGTACACCAGACAGGATTCATACAGCAACACCTTTACCCTTTCCGGCGGTGGCAGCCTTTCCGCTGACGACATTGGCGAGCTGAAGGCCGTGATCGGCTACACCGTGGGAAGCACGGACACCACGACGGTAACCGACACGGCAGGGCCGTTCATGGTCGCCGAAGGGAATACGGACGAGTTCTTTTATGGGCCGACCTACGACGTGTATATCTACATATACGACAAGAATTACCCATCTGGCACCTCAACCCCGGTTTACCCGGAAAAGGAGATTTATGATTCCTTCGGAATGGCCAATTTCAACCCGTGGAATTGAGAGAGCTATCCCGAACGCCCGGCGCGATAAACCCGCCCTGGCGTGCGGTGCTGAGGGAGCCGGAGCCAGGGCCGGGGTTACGCCGTGGGGCCTACGGCGTAATGGGATGTCTCGGTGCAGGGTTCGCCACGCGTGCCTCCTCGCAGGCTCGCTTCTGCTCTGCAACATTGGGTGGTCGGGGGCGGCAACCGCTAAGCCCTCCCGCGATGCCCATTTCGTGGGGTCGGGCGGGAACGCAAGCGTTCTGGCGAGGTTGGTTGCCGATGCGCGGCGTAGCGTGCTTCTATCGCCTGGACTGAGGGCCTACCTACCCTTTGCTCAGCGTATTAATCGGGCACCGCCTGCCAAAAGCAACGGAGCCAGCTCCGCGTCCCCAGCCCGGGGTTCCCGGCCCCGGGGCACCGCTGTCGCGCATGCGGAGAATCTGTTCCGTCGCGCGCTCGTGTTGGGCCGCGCAGCGAAAGCCACCAACGCAGCCGAAAGACACGCAGCGTCGCGCGCAATTGCCGAGGCCGCGTGGTTCTTCTGCGTTTATGGGGGCAAGGACGGTAATCTCCGGAATCCCGGGCGTTTCGCTCGCCGGGTAGCCTGGGCTTTGCGGGTCGATCCGCGGAATCCCGACGCACTTTTCATGAAGGCGATGTGGATCTGGTGGGGAAGAAAGCCGCTAGGCCGGAGTGTGAATGGCCGCTCCCGCATTCCTCCACAGTTGTGCAGGGCTGCCGTTGCGGACTTGCAGCAGGCGGTAAAGATTAAACCGAAGTTTCCAGAAGCCTGGTTCGCCCTCTGGCTGATGGGAATGATCAATGGAAGTGCCACCGCCGCCCAGCTTGTCAATACGATCCATTACGCGAAATCAGCAAACCGGTTTTTAGATGGCGGCGTCGCTGTAGACCGCAGGCTGATGGTATCTGATGCACGGGCCTTCTTGAAAGCCATGCACCCAGCGGAGTACAGGAAGGATTTTGGCCACCAGCCCGCGCCGGCGCACATGGCCTTGTGGTAGGCCCGGAAGGACCGACGGGTACCGCTCCGATAAGCGGCTACGCGAAAAAGGTGACGTTCGTCGCTGTTTACTGGCATACTGGCGCGTCATGATCTGCGGTTGCATCATCGGGGCGGGGGGGTAAAGTAGTGGGATGAATGCAGCCGGGGATGATTTTGTTTCGCCGCCACCGCCGCCTTTGGCTGCTGGTGGTGCGAATTCGCTGCGGTTTCTCGCGGCGCACCGGCTTTCCGGGAAAAAGCTTATTGATATGGTCTATAAAACTGGTCAGCGGCGGCGGAATAAGCCGCTGATGGCGTGCATTGTGCGCCGGGCGGATTCCGGGCCGGCACGCGTGGCTATTTCGATAGCGAAAAAGTGCGGGTCAGCGGTGGAACGCAATACGATTCGCCGCCGGGTGCGTGAGGCGTGGCGGCTGGCGCAGCATGAATTTCCGCCGGGGCTGGATGTGCTGGTGGTGGTGCAGCCGCATGGGCGTATGGCGATGTTGGAATACCAGCAACGCCTGCTGGCCATGCTGCGGAACGGTCTGTAACGGTCTGAATATGGAAAATAAAATTGATAACTCCTCGATGCCGTCTCCCTTGGCGAGGCATCAAACGCCGGAGCGTGGGGAAACGGGTGTGGCGGAAATGGATCAGGCGTTTATGCAAGCGGCCATTGCATTGGCGGCCAGTGCTGCGGAACGCGGGGAAATTCCAGTCGGTGCGTTAATTGTGCAGGAACTTAATGGCCGGCAGCATATTGTGGGCAGCGGCGGCAACCAGCGGCAGATGGACAGCGACCCCACCGCCCATGCGGAAATCATCGCTTTACGGCAGGCGGGTGCCGCGTTAAAGCGCTGGCAGCTTACGGATTGTGATTTGTATGT
>JAKBCC010000123.1 GCA_021808105.1 Planctomycetota bacterium | reverse complement strand
CGTTATCCTGGCTGGTGCGCAATGGCCCGTCATGGGATCCATCAGCACCACAGCCTTGGCCGGTGTGGCCAGCGTGATGCGGGTATCAAGCCGGGTTTTTCCCTGATAGGCCAGAAAATAATGCCGCCCGCCCTGATAGAGGCGACGGATGTGCATAAGTCCGGCGTTTGCGGTCAGCGTTTCACCGGAAATTTCGGCACCGGCCAGCGTTGGCACCAGCGATCCCACAAAAATAGTTCCCTGCCCGATCTTGGCGGATTCCAGTTTGGCTTGGGCATGAGGTGCCGCAGTGGTCAGATGTAGACTACCGGCCAGCGTGCGCATGTGGGCTTGCCGAGCCGGTAAGTCGGTCAATCCCGGCGGCTCAATGGGAATACTATTTTCAAAAATCACCTTCCCGCCGGCGGCAGCCAACGCGATGAGTTTTTCGAGAGTCTTCGGCGGCATATATTTGGCGGTGGGTATGACAATCGCCTGATAGCTGCCGCCCGGTGTGTTGATGCGTCCATCGGCAACAGTCGCGTGCTGGAGCAACTTATCAGAAACATAATCAAAGCCGATTCCGCAGTGCCACAAATGCTGTGCCGCGCGGCCAATGGCGTGGCCATAAAACCAGTCATTGAAATTGGTCATGGTCTGATACTGGCCCAGGCCTTCAGGGTTGTGCCATTGGTCATAAATCGGCCAGTACAGCAGCACGTCACTGTCCGGCCGGCCTTCCTGCAAAATGCTTTGGCTGCGCGCTATATAGTTGTTCAGCGTCGGCACATCATGCCAGATACTCATGCGCGGATTCATATCCGTGGAGGCATAAAACAGCCATCCCGGCCACGCGGCGTCATCACGGGAAAAGCACGTGCCGTGATAAAACAGATGATTCACCCCGCCGACAAAAAACTGATCCACCAGCTTTTTCATATCAGCCAGCGTGACCTTAAAATGCTCCGCCAGCCACGTGCCCGTTTCCGATGAAACCCAACGCTTGCCCGGTACATGGGCGGCGGATGAAGCAAACTTGGCAATCAACGGGTCACAATGGCCGACAGTGTCGGGGGTGCCAAAATTATTTTCCGGCTCGGGCATATCCGCGACAGCATAAAAATCCAGCAGATTCGTCGGCGAGCCGTGCGCCTGATTATGATTGAGCATTCCATGCTGATGGCACCAGTGCGTCCACTGGGAAAATACCTCATCGACCATGACGTCAGAAACCGTTTCCCGATAATCTGACTTCACCCGCGCAACAGTTTCGCCGTCGCCATGGCCCGCCAGAGCCGGCAGTTGATCTTCCAGAGAATACTTCCGCAGCTTTTTGAAACTCTCGAAGAAATCCGCGGACCACTCTCCGTAACCGCCCGGCACATTGGTCATGTATTCATAAGAATCATGAAACATTGTTTGCGGTATCTGCACACCGGGTGTGGCAAATGCTTTGGTGAAGCGCTCCAGATAAAACGCCATGGCAGGGGGGTAAACCGTATTAAGCATCATGCCCCAACCGCCCGGTGCGGCCCGTTTCACGTGCGCACCGGGGTGGCCCACCAGCGCCACCAGCATCCATGCGCCGGCGGGGCGTTGCCAGTTGACCGTGCCATCAGAACCGATCTGGCTCGGCTTGAGATCCTTGCTCTGGCCGGCTCGGCTGAACGCCCGCAGGTGAAGAATTTTTTCCCGCGGCAGATCCACATGCCATGCCGTTCCCGCATCCGCCGGGGCTTCAAAGGCGATGGCTTTGGCAAATAATGATGCGTAATCCCCCACAATTCCCGGCCCACCCATATTCCAGCCGGTGCCTTGCGTCATGTCTACGCCCATGTTGAGCCGCCGGGCTTCCACCACGTCAAAGCTCATCATCTTCAGCCATTGCGGGCTTAGGTACTGAAGATATTCTTTTTCCCAGCCACGGGCACCGTAAATGGGAATAATCCGCACGCCGCCCAGGCCGCCGGCTTTATACCGCCGCAGTTCCTCCGCCAGATTATCCTGATCTACTGCGGAACCCATCCACCAGTTAAAGCACCACGGGCGGCACGCGGCGGTAATCGGCGGCCACGCCAGCGGATGCAGGGCCGAACTTTCTCCCGTATCGCTGGTATTTTGAATCGCCGCCATGGCTGGTTCGGATAATGCGAGGGCCGATGCCGCAAGGGCCGATGTTAAAAGAAATTCACGGCGTGACGATTCCAATGGTTCACAGGACATGACAATCTCCAGAGGTAAAGGCACCAGCAGCAAGGTGCCGCAAAACTATAGAGCCAACAGATAGGACACGCACAACGCAGTATCACGCCGCATGGCACGCCCGTCAACAGCGCCGCACCTCGCCCGCGTGGCAATCCCGAAAACCCCACAAAGCCGCCGGCTCCGCCGGCGGTAAGGCGCCCCCCTCTGCGGCACGGCACCTCGGAGTACCATCTGTGCCAGGTACGCCATCATCGCCACTACTTAATAGAGCACCGGATGGCAATCCGGTGGTTGATCCAATGCCGCCAACCAACCACCGGGTTATCACCACGGTGCTCTATCACGCGACGCTCCGCCAAGAGGCCGAAAATCGTCCCGGCGCGCCGGGATCGCAACCCGGCGATTGCTAGCGGCGGCTTTTCGTTGCAGGCATGTACGGCAGTTCCACATCTTGCACCGGTTGCGTTGCGGTACTGGGCTTTGGAATCGCCTTTTTAAATGGTGCCATTATTGCTTTTGAATCCGGTGTCGTAGTGCCGACCCCGGCAGCGTTAAGACTTTGCGGCTGTTCCGGTGCGAGAAGCGCCGGTTGTGGAATCGCGGTAGCCCGTGGGGCCGCATCCGAAAGCTCTGTCATTTGCACCCAGCGCCGCCAAGTTAATACCGCGAAGAGTTTTCCCACCGACCGGGCTTTATAACCGTGCTCTAAGTGCATTTTAACGCCGGCAGTCTTACCGCTGTGAATGGGTCCGAAATGAACCGCCGGGCTGATTTGGACCACGCGACTCTGCTTATCGGATTTTTTCAGCGCCCACAAAGAAAGCGTTCCCTGCAGTCGGCCTACGCGGGCGTTGCGGACTAACAGTGATACCGTATGCACCGATGAGCGATTAGCATCGGCTGTCAGAGTAACCTGGGCGACGGGAAGGTTCTTCATGGCCGCAGTTCGCAGCGCGGCAGCTAAATCTGCCGCTGTGCCGGGATAGGTAAGAAAATAGACATGCTGATTGAGTGGAATTTCCTGCCATCCGGGGTAGGGTACGGGAGCACGCCGGCCGCGCGCATTGCGGGTGGCCATTAATCCTTCCGCATCGACGACAATAATTTTTCCCGCAGGAAATTTCCCCGGTGCCGGCAAAAGTGCCCGCAATTGCTTCCAGCCCGTGCTGCCGGCTGCGACTGCCGTGCGCCAGGCACTGCGTTTAATCATCACAGGCGGATTGCTGCGCCACGCCCTGAACTGCGTGTCCGCAAAGCCTCCGGACCCTAACCCGGCGACCACAGCACACGACCCAGAGGCCTGCTTAAAAACCGCCGCCAGAAGAGGCAATTGCGGATGCACAAGACAATACAATTTCCCGCTGCCCAGCACGTGCGGTTCAAAATTATCTGAATCAGCGGGGACCGGCACGTACCGCGCTGCTGCCACGAGAAACAATGCCGGATCAGGCCCCGCGCTTGAGGTAATCTGGTCTGCTGATGAATAGGCTGCCGGTAAAATCAGCACGGGCAATGCCGGATCGGATCGTTCCAGATTTTGGCACAATCGCAGGGACTGCCGGGTATCCGACAAGGCCACGCCGCCGATCAGCGTTGTTAGCGCCATATTGCCCTGTCCCGCCCCGATAACCTCAGGCGTGGCAAACACCTTCGCCCTGCAACGCAACGCCCGCAAAGCTTCATGCAGGCGCGGAATAACCGCATTGACGATTGAGGTTGGATGCGGATTTGCGGAACTTGAAAAGCGCACCACCACGGCCTGACAAACCGCGCTGATGGCTTTGAGATTTTCTGTAATCGCATGATACACAATCTGCGGATGCTGGCTGGGGCTTGACGCACCCACCGTAAACACCGCAATAAGTTTAGCCCCGGATTGTTTGAGCTTTTTGGCCACACGCGAAGTCAGTTTGGGGAAATCATTGTCGCGATCGGCTGACAGGCGGATGTTATATACATATTGCCTGATTCCGGTTTCCTTAATGTAGTTGGCGATAAAGCCAGGCGGATGCGGGGAAATAAATCGTCGCGGCAGGGGGGCAATCCACGAGCTGTTTTTGGTACCGCCGCCGTCGGTCGCCGAACGCGGCGCGTAAATACACCGGGGATTCTTAAACATTTTCACGGCCGGGATTTTGGCGTGGTGCCAGAGCAATTCATAGCGGCCTATGGATGCGAGCGTTTCCGGCAAGGCAATGCGCACAATTTGTCCCTGCGCCAGCAAGGTGGGACGAATGGGAGTTTTGGCCAGCACCATCGCTTTCTTACCCTCTCTCCCTTGCCGCACCCAGCGCAGGTTCCCCGATAACATGTGCGCGGTTTTCCCTGTATTTATTATGCGGAGATTCAGTTTTGTATGATCACCCGGATGATATAGCCCCGATGGATGACTTTGGGCGGTTAACACAATGCGCAAGGGCGCAGCCGGGCACGGTTCAGAACTTAACAGACACGCGGCCAGCATAAGCAATGCAATTTTCATAGATTGCATTCTATCCGGTTCGTCACTGCACGGGAAAATATTAACTCCAGACGAAGGCGCAACGGTGCGGCATTGTATTTCCAGAGGATTTCGGATTAAATGGCGGCTCTCGCAGCGGTGTTCGGAGTTTGAATTCATGCGCGTACTGGTAGTTGAAGATAATAAAATCAGCCTGGCCTTAATTCGTAAGACGCTGGCAACAGCGGGCCATGAAGTTGTCTGCACCGAAACCGCTGAAGAAGCCCTGGAAATTATCCGCCAGGGATTGGCGCATCTGATCGTGGCGGACTGGGAGATTCAATCCTCCCTAAGCGCTTTATCACTATGCCAGACGATTCGCCGCGAAGAAGTCTGGGGATATGTATATATTATCCTCGTAACTTCGTTGAATGACGCCCAGGAACGTGTCCGCGGTCTGACTGCCGGGGCCGATGATTTTATCAGCAAGCCGTATGATCCGGATGAGCTTGTGGCGCGAGTGCGCAGCGGCGAGCGTGTTCTGTCTACCGATACACGCAATCTGGCGATTTTCGCCATGGCCAAACTTGCGGAATCGCGTGATCCGGAAACCGGCATGCACCTGGAGCGCGTGCAAACCTATTCGCGCCTGCTGGCCCAGGAAATGGCGTCCAACCCCAAATATCAGGAAGACATAACCGCCAACTTCATACGCTGGATGTACCTGACCAGCCCCCTGCATGACATCGGCAAGGTCGCCATCCCCGACTATGTGCTGTTAAAACCCGGTCGCCTGACGGATCGCGAATTTGCCCTGATGAAAACGCACACCACGCTGGGGGCCAACACCATTGATATTGCCTTACGCAAATTTCCCCAGGCGGAATTTCTGCGCATCGCCAAGGAAATTATCGCCACGCACCATGAACGCATCGACGGTACCGGCTACCCCACGCAGATGCGGGGCATGGACATTCCCATCAGCGGCCGCATTGTGGCTGTGGCCGACGTTTATGATGCCTTGACCTCCCGCCGTTTATACAAAGACGCCTTCACCCACGAAATCGCCCGCTCCATGATTGAAGCCGGTTCCGGCACCCAGTTTGATCCGGACATCGTAGCCATGTTCCTGAAAATCCAGGACGCCTTCGTCGAAGTAAAAGAACGCTTCGCCGAATGCCCGCAGATTATCACCTGACCTGCTTCAGCGCCGCGCGTATCGCCAGGCAGCGGCGGAGCAGGTTTTCCAGTTGATCCAGGGGGAAGATGGTGGCGGCGTCGGAGGGGCTTTTTTCGGGGGTTGGATGGACTTCCACAAATAGGCCGTCGGCACCGGCGGCTGTGGCGGCGTTGGCCAGCAGGCCTACGTATTGTCGCTGGCCGCCGGTGGCATTGCCCAGTCCGCCGGGAAGCTGTGTGGAATGCGTGGCGTCAAAAATGACCGGTGCGCCCAGGGCCTGCATTTGCGGAATGCCGGTCATGTCATTGACCAGGCGGTTATAGCCGAAAAAGGTTCCGCGTTCGGTCAGCATGGGTTGGGCGTTGCCGGTGGAGCGAATTTTGTCAACAACATTTTTCATTTCCCACGGGGCCATGAACTGCCCCTTTTTTACGTTCACCGCTTTGCCGCTTTCGCCGGCGGCGATCAACAAATCGGTCTGCCGACATAAAAACGCGGGAATCTGGATAATGTCCGCAACGTTGGCGACTGCCGCCACCTGCTCGCTTTCATGCACATCGGTGGTAATCGGCACGCCCAGGGTCTGCTTCACGTGCGCGAGAATCTCCAATCCGTGTTGGATTCCGTGGCCGCGAAAGCTGCCGCTGCCGGAGCGGTTGGCTTTATCAAAGCTGGCCTTAAAAACATAGGCAATGTCCAGTTTTTTGCATATCTCCGCCACAGTCTTACCAATATGCAGGGACATTTCCTGGCTTTCAATGACACAGGGGCCGGCGATCAGCAAAAGTTTTTCGCCCGGCGTCCAGGAAACATTGGAGAATTGATAGGTATTCATCATAGACCTCATTTTATGTTGACTCTAATAATCGAGCGAAGATAACCAGTTGGCTGCAGGAATCGGCAAACATAACGCCGATGCCGTGATCGCGTGCCCGCAAACAGGCCCTCATAGCACGCGACACCAGAGGCATTTAAGATATTGTCCTTCCAGATATTCGGTCATGACCGGATGATCCGGTCCCGGACCGGTTACACCCAGAATTTGCAATCGCCGCTGGGCGCTGCGGGCGGCACCGCGCAACATATTCTGGAATTCTGCCAGATCCATAAGTCCACTGCATGAGCACGTCACCATCAGGCCGCCGGGCCTTACCACGCCCATGGCCAGCTTGTTGAGATCAAAATAGGATTTACGCCCCTCGGCAAATTCATCGCGCCCGCCAATGAACTTCGGCGGATCCAGCACCACGGCATCATACGCCTGGTCATTAAGCTTCATTTGCCGCAGATAGGCGAAGCCGTCGGCATGGATGCACTGATATTTGCTCGTTGGAATCCGATTCAGTTGCATATTGCGTTTGGCCAGGGCAATGGCATTTTCATCCAAATCCACCGCAGTAACGTGGGCCGCTTTGCCAAGCGTCGCAGCGTAAATGCCAAACCCGCCGGAATAGCAGCAGACATCCAGCATTTGTGCATCGGGTGTGAATTTGGTCAATGCCAGACGGTTTTCCCGTTGATCACAAAAGAAACCGGTTTTGTGGCCTGCCGCCACATCAACTTCAAAATGCAGGCCGTTTTCTACTACGGTGCCGCGCGTTTGACCATCACGAATATCATCCTGCCGCAGAAAAAATCCCTCCGCCCGCTGGATATGTTCATCCGAACGGAAGACGACCCGGGTGACGGGTAAAACTTCCAGCAGGGTATGTTTGATGCGGCCGATGCGTTTGAACATGGCCATGGAAAATATTTCCACCACCGCCGTGTCGCCGAGGCGATCGACAATCAGTCCCGGCAGGCCATCGCCTTCGGCATGTGCCACGCGATAGGCGTTGGTGGTGCTATCAAGCTTCAGCGTTTGACGGCGGAGGTCGGCTGCCGCTGTCAGGCGATCTTCCAAAAACGATTCGGTAATTTCCGCCTCGGTAAAGCTTACCATCCGCAAGGCCAGTTGTGATTGGGGGTTAAACAACCCCACACCAAACAGGACGCCGTCGCGGTCATAGACCGTGACCAACTCACCGGCGGCCAATCCGGGAGAAGTCTTGCCGACCATTTTTTTGAAAATGGACGTGCTGAAAACGGCGTTGCGCAGCTGCACCCACCCCAGACCGGGACGGGGCGTAAACGTCGTTAATCGGCTACTTGGAGCCTCTATGGCACCTGGCCTGCCAGCTTCGGCATCTGCGGTTGGCAGGCTTGCTCGCCGCCGATGGTGTGAGACAAAATGTCTTTTATTGCGTCCCTGCATATATCCGCCTGCAAAACCCTGTTACCACCAAAGATTGTACCGTAACCGGCAAAACCTTGAAGCCCCGGCAAGCCGCCGACTGCGATATTAACGGACCCCGTGACGAGAAACCTGGAACCTAGAACCTGGAACCTGGAACCTGGAATCTGGAATTAAGCCCTTAGCAGAGCTGGCGGCTTTTTGATAAAACACACCCGCCCGCGTTGTTTCTATTCATTATTCATTGAAAAACATTCTAACTCCTACCTCCCAACTCCTCGCGTCCTCGCCGGCAACCTCGCCGGCAACCGCTTGCAGCAGGCGGCGCATGGGTTATAATGCAAAAGCTTAAATTCCCGCGAGGAACGAGTTGGCATGCGCTGACAGTATCCCGTTGTTAAAATTGCGAAAGGCATAGAGGATAATGATCACAGAGGAAAAGAAGCGGCAAATAATCACCGATACACGTACCCATGAAAAAGACACCGGCTCAGCAGAAGTGCAGATTGCCCTGCTGACCGAGCGGATAAATGACCTGACGGGGCACCTTAAAACGCATAAGAAGGACTTTTCTTCGCGGCGCGGGTTGCTCAAGATGGTCGGAAAGCGTTCCAGCCTGTTGAAGTATCTGACCCGCACAGACCCCCAGCGGTATCAGGCTATTATCACGCGCCTTGGCTTGCGTAAGTAATTTGCCGGCCCGCCGGATGCGGGGTTCATGATGAACCTATCAGGCAGGCACAGGCAGATACAAACCAGCACGGGCAGACACGCGAAGGCATTTATCCCTGCGTCTTTTTTAGAATGCACCTGATCAGCTGCCGACTCATGGCCTGATTTGGCGGCACGGTGGTTTGGATCGCAAAATTGTTTTGCGTTCTGCCGCTGGTTCATAGTCGCGGGAGTTGTTGTTATTCCCGCCGGTGTGCGATCCAGGATTTTCCTGATTATGGTAATCGGGGACCGACCGCACAAGATGTTGTTGTAGAAGTTGTTGAAAATAAGGTTTTTACTGAAGGACACAAAGATGACGGTAGTTAAAGTTGAGGCGGAATTAAACGGACAGAAATTATCCATTGAGACAGGGTATTTGGCGAAGCAGGCAGATGGCGCGGTATTGGTGCGATTCGGTGATACGGTGGTCTTGACCACGGTGGTAACGTCCGATCCGCGGCCCGGAATTGATTTCTTTCCGCTCACGGTTGATTATCGTGAAAAGACTTCCGCCGCCGGTAAATTTCCCGGCGGATTTATCAAACGTGAAGGGCGCCCGACCACGAAAGAAACTCTGACCGCCCGAATGATTGACCGGCCGATTCGCCCGCTGTTTCCGCTGGGTTATATGGATGAAGTATTGATTCAATCCATGGTGTTGTCCGCCGACGGGCAGAATGATCCGGATATTCTCGCGATGGTTGGTGCATCCGCCGCGCTTGCGATCAGCAAAATTCCGTTTGAAGGCCCCATTGGCGCGGTGCGCGTCGGGCGGGTTGACGGCCAATTGATGCTCATGCCCACGCAGGCGGATATGGACGCTTCGGATATGGACCTGCTGCTGACCGGCACCGAGGATCATATCAACATGATTGAAGTGGGCGCACGCGAGCAATCGGAAAAATCAGTGTTGGAAGCTATTGCATTCGGCCAAACGTTTATTCGCCAAATGGTGGCGCTGCAGCGAGATCTCATGAGCAAAGTCGGTAAGCCTAAGGAATGCATCCTGCGTTCGGCACCGGCGGAACTGGTGAAGATTGTCGCGGGTTATTCTGATCGGCTCCGGCAGGCACGGCAAATTCCGGGCAAGCAGGATCGGAATGACGCGGTCAAAGTAATCAAAAAAGAAATTGTTGAAAAGCTCACCGCCGCGGACCCCGCCACCGGCAAGCCGACCCATGACGCTGCGATGGTGGCCAACGCCTTTTCCCAGGTTGAAGAAAAGGTTGTACGCGACTTGATTCTTTCCGGCGTGCGTCCGGATGGCCGCGATCACACCACGATTCGTCCGATTTCCGGGCAAGTAAGCGTGCTGCCCCGCACGCACGGTTCAGCGGTATTCTGCCGGGGTGAAACCCAGGCGCTGGTTACCACCACGCTGGGCACGGGTGATGATGAGCAGATTGTCGATGGACTTGGTGAAGAATATTCCAAGAAGTTCATGCTGCATTATAATTTTCCGCCATTTGCCACCGGGGAAGTCAAACGCATTATGGGCCCCGGCCGCCGCGAAATCGGGCATGGAGCCTTGGCTGAGCGTTCACTGGAACCCGTGCTCCCTTCGCCCGATCAGTTTCCGTATGTTATTCGCGTGGTATCCGATATTCTGGAATCCAACGGCAGTTCCTCCATGGCGTCGGTCTGTGGCGGCACATTGGCCCTGCTGGATGCGGGCGTCCCGTTGATCCGTCCGGTGGCCGGCATCAGTATCGGTCTGGTAAGTGAAGGCAGCCGGGAAGTGCTGCTGACAGATATTCTCGGTGAGGAAGATCACTTCGGCGATATGGATTTCAAGGTTTCCGGAACTTCGCAGGGCATTACCGGAATTCAACTTGATTTGAAGATTCACGGTTTACGCATGGATCAGGTTGCCGCTACGCTGGAACAGGCCCGCGTGGCACGGTTACAGATACTGGAAAAAATGCAGGCTGTGATTCCCACGCACCGGGCGGAAATTTCACCCTTTGCTCCGCGCTTGCTGACCATTCATATTAACCCGGAGAAAATCGGTAAAGTCATCGGCCCCGGCGGCAAAACCATCAAGAAAATTGTGGAAACCACGGGTGCCAAGATTGACATTGAAGATGATGGAACCGTCTTTATTTCCGCACTGGGAATGGCTGCCGCCGAACGCGCCCGGGAGGAAGTTGAACGCCTCACGGAAGATGTGAAGGTCGGAAAAATTTACAACGGCAAGGTGACATCGATTAAAGAATTCGGCGCGTTTATTGAAGTAATTCCCGGCGTTGATGGCTTGTGCCACATCAGTGAGTTATCTGATAAATATGTCAAAAACGCTTTGGACGAAGTGAAAATGGGCCAGGAAGTTCGCGTCAAGGTCATCGCCATTGATGATCAGGGCCGCATTAAGCTTTCCCGCAAGCAGGCCATGCGTGATGAAAATCCGCAGCCCGCAGCGGCCCCGGTGGTCGCCACCAATGCGGCACCGGCAGCCCCGGCCCCCGTGGCGGCATCGACGCCCTCGGCATAGAGTCTGTGGTGCAGCATGACTGAGCCTCGAGCACATCCCGGTGCGGCAGCGGTGCGATCGGAAGATTC
>JAKBCC010000122.1 GCA_021808105.1 Planctomycetota bacterium | reverse complement strand
CATCGCAGATCGCCTCCGCGCCGGGATTCATTGCGGCACCCTCGGCTTCCTCCTTGTGAACACAAAACGTTTTTCACCACAACGACACAAAGACACGAAGAGCATTTAATTACCTAACCAATTCTTTGCATCCTTTCGTTTCTTTGCGGTTGGTAATTTCTTTCGGCCTCTTTGTGAATAAAAAGGTTTGTCGCCACGAAGGCACGATTACAGTGGCTGGTCAGTATGTGCAGTATTCGTCAGTAGATTCAGCACCTGCCCCGTGTGCCGCGACTCGTTGTTCGTTGACGCCCCACCCCGTATCCGCGCAGTCCGCTTAGAGAGTTTACCCCGTGCGCGCCGGGGCGGTCCATCCCATCCTGCCAGGAAGCTAATCCAACTCACCATCGCAGATCCCCTCCGCGCCGGGATTCATTGCGGCACCCTCGGCTTCCTCCTTGTGAATTGAAGTGTTTTTCACCGCCAAGGCCCGAAGACACGAATCGGCTCTTGCCCCTTGAGTGCGTAGAGTTCTGAACCATGGGGGTTGCCACAGAGGACACCGAGATCATAGCCGAAACGTATCATTCAACGAGATCGGCTCTCGACCACTCAATGATCACTGATTATTGGTTCCCAGATCGCCGGGAGTCATTGTTAATTGCTTTTCCCCGTATCCGCGCAGTCCGCTTAGAGAGTTTACCCCGTGCGCGCCGGGGCGGTCCACGTCATCCTGTCAGGAAGCCAATCCAGCTCGCCATCGCAGATACCCGCCGCACCCAAAAGTCAGTTTGCCCGTTGCTTCCCGGGTGTGCCGCGGGGAATTGATCATTGCTCGTTTTTCGTGGTGTTGGCAACCGATCGCATGGATGTTGCAGAAGCGGTCACAGGCCCGGCGGCAAACGGCAGTTTGCGGCGTCCTCGAACCTCAACATATTCGGGAATATGCTGCGGATCTGCGTCCTTGCATCCATCCATTTGCCAAGCCAATGCACCCGCATCGGACTGTCCAAACAGGCTAACACCCGGTGTCTCCTGCCCTACGGCGCGGAATGAAATGACTTTGCTCATATAAGGATCGGTTGAATTCACAAGCATTACCGGTGTCCGGTCAGATGCCTGGCCATATCAATAGCTGCTGCGCTTACCGGTGTCCGTGGCGGAGCATCCATCGCGGTTGCCGCCATTGGAACAGCCAGAATGGTGTCATGCTCCTGGACATTCAAAGCTTCCCCATGAACCTGCAAGGGCCGAAAGAGTTCCCCGTGCCAAACCAGTTCCGGCTGCGCCAGAACCGGATCGCGCATCAAAGCCAAAACTTGCGGTGGGGCGGTTAAATAATCGGCATTGATTCCCAATTCTTCCTGAAGTTCGCGGTAGAGATGCTCCAAAAGCACAGCGGCACCGCCGTGCGTGTGCGCCGGCCAATCCAATACGCCGCCAAATAAATGTGCCCAATGTGGATAAGCCGCCACCGCTTTGCTGCGCACACCCAGATAGGCTGTATTTCCATGTGTCAGCAGTATGCTGTTTCCCAGTGCCGGAGTGATTGCGGCGGGGGAGTTGAGCCTAAAGCACTCCCGATCACGCAGGTTTGTCACGAGAAACGTTTTATAATCCGTTTTCGCCAATTGCAGTTGCAGCACTCCGTCAATAACCGCAGCGCTTTTTAAGCAGGCCACCGGACTGTTAAACAGAGTTCGGCCCTCCCGGGTGGCCGCGAGGGTATATTCATTCCAACGTGTTTCGATTCGGCTGGCAATATCGGGTGGAGGCGACGGATGGGTGGTATATGTCAGCGCAATATGGTCCGCCGCAAATATTCCGCAAGCCATTATCTCCGGTTCATCGCTCATGGCGGAATAGTAACAGAATCGTCTCTACTATGGCCACCGCCAGAGCACGGCGGAAAGCGCCCGGCGATTGGCGCGCTGCACACATCGGCTCTGAAAGATTCCTTCATGGAAAAACACGTCTGGTGATGCACGGGCCGCCGGGTATGGCAACGCCAAAAGTGCCGTATACGGGCAACTTCATTCGCGAATGAGGTTTCACAATATGAGAGCCTTGGCGGGCCAGCGGGCACATGTGTTGAATCTGGGTGGGGGGGTTATGACGCGGCAGTGGCGGCTTGAAGGCCGGCTGTGGCATGCTCGAAGAAGTCGGTGCGGACACATCGGGCGGCGATGGCGGCTATGTCGGCATCCAGACTCAGATGTCTCCAGCGGATCATCTGTTGAAGGAACCACCGGACATGTTCAACGCTGGGGGTACAGTGCTGAAGTTGCCAGGAGCGAAAATGCCAATCCATGCCGCGGTGGCGCTGCACGTGTTCCAAACCCAGATGATCCGCTTCCAGGCTGTGCATGATGAGTTCCTGGCTTTCATCAACATATTCCGGCTGGGAAAGCAGTTCCGCCAGCGCCGGCCGATGTTCGGGCATCTGGCAGTAGGCGCAGCCGCGAATCAGGGCCCGGATAATGCGCGTGAGCTGATCCGGCTTTTGCCGGGCACATGACTCAGTGGTGAGCAAAACTTTTTCCGGATGATCCGGATAAATATCCGTTGTTGCCAGGGCAATGCGGCCCCAACCGCGGCTTTCCGCCAGAGACCCCCATGGTTCACCCACGCAGAAAAGATCCACATAATGTTTGGACATGTGATCGGCCAGAAGAATCGGTTTGAGCTGCACAAGCTGAATGTCATGATCGGGATCAATTTCGCCGCGGGCCAGCCAGTCGCGTAACAGATAGTGGTGCATGGAAAACATGGAGACATGAGCACATATTATTTTTCGGCCCATGCGGCGGGAATCAATAACTCTGCGCAGGGCCTGCGGAGAATCCACACCCAGTTCCGCGAGTTCGGTGGAAACCACAAGCGTACTGCCACCGGATCCCAGGTTCATCACGGCCACCATGGGTTCAAGAAAATCACTGCGCCCCAGTTGGCTCATAATCGACATGCCCAGAAGCGAATGGCTGGCATCCAGCAGGCCGTAGCTGAGTTTATCGCGCACGATCATCCAGCCACCCTGGCGCTCGATGTCAACGGCGATACCTTCATGCTCAAAATAACCATGGGCGGCGGCGACAACCAGAGGGGCCGCATCAATTAAACGCATGAATCCAATACGCATGAAAACCGAATTCCTTGGAAAACCAAACGGTTCCGGCATCGTTTTACCAGCGGTTGGTGTTGCAAAAGCATTGCCGCGGTAATTTTTTTCCGAGAATTTATTTTTGCGATTATTAAACGCCGGTTTGTTTTTGAAATAAACGGCCTGTTTCATGAATGGAAATTGATTTGCCGACTGGAAGCTGCGGCTTGCCGAAATGTGCATAAGTTGTGCAAAACCGGATTTGCTGCCCGCATAAGGTGCAGAGTCAGATAAATCTTGCGGAAAAATTCTTGCCAATGAAATAAGAGTGCCGATAAAACAATCTTCACGCAGGCGACGGCAGGCCATGCGCTTATTATAATCCCTTTGGGTAGACGGATTTGGCTGCCGGTTGCCAATCCGAAACGGCGGAGGTGGTTGAAATGGATGTTGTTCTAACCGATCGCCGAAGGAGCATGAAAAATGTCAACAATTCACAAGTTTGTGGTGGTGCCAGCGGTTCCGGAGAAACTCGCGGCCTTGCATGAACTGGCCTATAACCTATGGTCCTTATGGAACTACGAGGCGGCGAGCTTATTTAATCGCCTGGACCCGGATTTGTGGGAGGCCACGGGGCATAATCCGGTGCGACTGCTGAATCTGATCGGTCAGGATAAATTGCGCGCGGCCTCCGAAGACGAGGGATTTCTGGCGCATCTGAATCGGATTACATCCGATTTGAAATCCTACATGCAGCAGAGCACCTGGTTTAAACAGCGCTATCCGGATCGCAAGCCGGTAATCGCGTATTTTTCCGCCGAATTCGGCCTGCATGAATCGCTGCCAATTTATTCCGGCGGCCTGGGCGTGCTTTCCGGCGATCATCTCAAAAGCGCCAGTGATCTGGGCATTCCGCTGGTGGCGGTGGGGCTGCTGTATCGGGAAGGATACTTTCATCAGCAGCTTAATGCCGATGGCTGGCAGCAGGAGTTAAACCCGGAGAATGATTTTTTCTCCATGAGTCTCGCGCAGGTGAAGAATCAGGCTGGACAGCAGGCGATCATCACCGTGGATTACCCCGATTCTCAGGTGCGGGCCGCGGTGTGGCGCGTGCAGGTGGGCCGGGTATCGCTGTATCTCATGGATTGCAATCTGGAAATCAACAGTCCGCATGATCGGGACATAACCGCCCGCCTTTATGGCGGTGATCATGAAATGCGCATCCGTCAGGAAATACTGCTGGGTATCGGCGGATTGCGGGCGCTGGCGGCGGCGGGAATTACACCGACGGTATGCCACATGAATGAAGGACATTCGGCTTTCCTGGCTCTGGAACGCTGCCGGGTGCTTATGGAGCACGAACAACTGACCTTTGCCGAAGCCCGGGAAATGGTTTCCGCCAGCAACGTATTTACCACCCATACGCCGGTACCCGCCGGGAATGACGCATTTCACCGCGATTTAATTGAAAAATATTTCACCGGCTATTGCCATAAACTTGGTATCAGCGTCGATGAGCTGATGGCCATGGGACGGGTGAATCCGCATGATAACAATGAATTTTTCGGCGTTACGGTTCTGGCCTTGCGCATGGCGTGGCACGCCAATGGTGTCAGTAATCTGCACGGGCAGGTTTCGCGGCGCATGTGGCAGCGGATCTGGCCGGAAATTCCCGCGCCGGAAATACCGATCCGCCACATTACCAACGGCGTTCATACACAATCCTGGCTCAGCGAGGGGTTCGCACGGTTGTATCAGGAATATCTCGGTGCCAACTGGACCGATCGCCCCGCGGATCACAGCATCTGGGGACGCACCGATAAAATTCCGGATGTGGAAATCTGGCGCGTGCATGAACGCCGCAAAGAACGGCTGATTCATTTTGTGCGTCAGCGGCTGAAAATGCAGCTTGCCCGGCGCGGCCATTCCTCGCTGGATATTCAACGTGTGGACGAAGTACTGGATTCAAAATCGCTGATTATCGGTTTTGCGCGGCGATTTGCCACTTATAAACGCGCCACACTGCTGCTGCGCAATCCGGAGCGATTAATCAAACTGCTGAAAGATACCAATCATCCGGTGCAGTTCGTTTTTGCCGGTAAGGCCCATCCGCGTGATGATGGCGGCAAGCGCTTTATTCAGGAAATTATTCACTTTTGCCGGCGGGAAGATGTCCGGCCGCGCATGGTGTTTCTGGAAGATTATGACATTGATGTCGGACGCTATCTTACTCAGGGTGTGGATATCTGGCTCAATACACCCCGGCGGCCCATGGAGGCCTCAGGTACCAGCGGCATGAAAGCGGCCATCAACGGGGCACTGAATTTAAGTATTCTCGATGGCTGGTGGTGTGAGGCCTATGCTGAAGACAACGGCTTTGCCATCGGTGCCGGTGAAGATTACAACAACGATGAATATCAGGATGAAGTTGAAAGCCGCAAGCTTTTTGATCTGCTGGAGCGTGTGGTTGTGCCGTTGTATTACGACCGCAGTCTGGATGGTTTGCCGCGGAACTGGATCAAGCGGATGAAGAATTCCATCCGGACGATATGCCCGGTATACAACACCAACCGGATGGTGCAGAACTATTCGGAAATGTTCTACCTGCCCGCGCATGATCTGTATGTGAAACTTATGGAAGGCCATGGCGCCGGTGCCGCCGCGTTGGCGCAGTGGAAACAGCGTATTGCCCAGCTTTGGGATAATGTCAAGGTTCTGCATGTGGAATCGCCGGGAGTTGGCACGGTAAAAGCCGGTGACAGCGTCAAGGTATTTGCCACCGTTGAATTAGGCAGCATTCCCGCGGATAACGTGCGTGTGGAACTTTATTTTGGCCCATTGGACGCGTTTGGCAATATTCAAAATGCCCGCGTGCATGAAATGGCACTGGGCACAAATGTTGAAGCCGGTGTGTTTCAATATGTTGGTGCCATCAGCGCCGGGGCCTGCGGGCAGCAGGGATATGCGGTACGGGTGTTGCCAAATCATCCCAATATCGCTTTGCGGTTTGAACCCGGCCTGGTGCGTTGGGGATAATGGCCCACCGGCGGAAGCTTTGCATGTGTTATCATTGCAGGCACGCGACGCTGGAGCAGGGCGGCAACGCCATAAGCAAGCCAGCAGCGCGGAAAATCCACGCTCAAGACCTTGATTCCGCTGCCGCGGCCGGCATAGTTCGCTGTCATGTCGCGGCTTCAGGCGTCGGGGGCCAATTCGTCCAGCGTTTCCACATGCTCACGGTGATAAGTTCCCCGTACCACCCAGTAGGCACCGAGCAGGTTCCAGCAGATGGGCATAAAGCGGATGGCCTGAGCCAGCGCAAAGGCCTGACTGGCGGTATCCACGCCGCGCGTGACAAAGAAGTGCAGCAGAATGGCGTCCATTACACCGATGCCCTGCGGTGGAACAATCGGCAGGCTTGCCGCCAGTGCCGCGACCGGTATATAAGCCATGAAGCATCCGAATGATGCGTGCATGCCAAAGGCCCGTCCCGCAAGAAACCCGGCCAATGGCAGAACCGCCTGGGATAACACGCTGGCTCCCAAAGTCGTAGCCACCACGCCCGGATGATCGCGGTACACCCGCAGGGTTCGGTCCGCGTGTTTGATGAATTCCGGCAAGGGGAGGCGTTCAATCAATGCATCAAGATGCAAAACCTTTCGCAGCCGCGCCGAGAAATAGACAATCCCGCCGACAATGGTCGCGCCCAGCAGGCCGGTAATCAGCCACAGTACATGCACCAGCACCGGATCGGAAACCGCTTTGCCCGCCGCGAAATAATGGTTCGCCAGCAACTGTGCCGCCGCCGCCACCCCGGCCACGATCATCAAGCCGATTAAACCGATAACGCGATCCAGGATAACCGTAACGGCACTTTTGGTCTTTTGCCCGGTAATTCGGCCGGTATAAATAATTTTGACAATATCGCCACTGGTGGTGCCGGGGAGAAATGTGGAATAAAACTGGCCCACAAATGTCAGCGTCAGGCATTTGCGGTACGGCAGATCCATATTCTGCACCAGCATCAGTTGCCGCCAGCGCCATGCGGTGATCACAAATGGAAGGCACAACAGCAGCAACGCCGCCAGCAAGGGCAATGGTTTGGCCCGGCGCAGCAGGTCCGGCAGGCCCAGCGACACCGCTACTTTGCCGTGGTCGGTCACCAGGTAATTTTCGGGCACCGCCAGAAGTTTGGGGAATTGAATCGGCGGCTTGGTAGCCACGGCGGTTATCAACTGCCCGTGCGGCAGGCGCACGGAAATTTTTTGATCCTGAAATTTCAGCGTATATAACTTGCCCTGACGGGCCAGCAGAATCAGGCGGGTGTTTTGCACGAAGGTCACATTGCGGATGACCTGCCCTTTTTTAATCACGACCTGATCATGCCAGGAGATATGGGAAATCACGTACCAAAGCCCGATGACCGCAATCAGAATTTTGATGACGGTAACGATAACTTTGCGGGCGTTGTGTGGTTTTGCCTGCGTCATGATGTCCAATGGTAAGAAGAAAGGGAGATTAAATCCCCAGGTCCTGCCGCGTTAAGATGGATTCAAACGTAAAGCCCGCGGATTCAATATTTTCCCGCGCGCCTTCCTGCCGATCAATGACCGCAACAATTTTTTCAACCTGCGCCCCGGCCGCGGTAATGACCTTGGCTGCCTCCAGCACCTGTCCGCCGGTGGTGGCAATATCCTCCACCAGCAGCACGGTATCACCGGCTAAAAGAGCGCCTTCAATAAGCTTGCTGGTGCCATAGTCCTTTTTGGAATTACGCACAATGAAAAAGGGCAAACCCGCCGCCAGAGATGCCGCCGCCGCCAATGCCACACCGCCGAGTTCCGCACCGGCAATGCGCGTGGTCAACGGCGAGCGCGCAGCGGCCATACGGGCACCGAGTGCGGCGAGAATATCGGGCTGGGTTTCAAAGAGATACTTATCCATATAATACTTTGATTTCCGCCCGGAACGCAGCGTAAAATCTCCTTCGAGATACGCTACTTCCTTGATCCGGGCAGCCAATTGTGATTTATCCAGCATAAAAAAGCTCCTTAACCATAATGGTGGGGAATTATAGCGATTTTTCACCCGCTGGCACGCCGGAGCACCCCGATTCTCGCTTTGGCCGCAATCCATGAACGCTCAAACGCGTTCGCGATCCCACGCGATTGGTTCGGAAGCATAAGCCATAGGTGCTTGGCCCAGCCAATGGAACGGCGAATCTGAAAGACACTGTACCCCCTCGATGGGATCAGGACCGCCACGTCGCCGCCCTCGCAGTGCGGTGGGCGTCGGAGCCGGAGATTTACATTTTGCGCCTGTGATTAGCGAGATGGAAGACAAGCGGTCAGGGAACGAGTCCTTGTCTGCGGAGAATCTCGTAGGCAGACAGGGGAATTTGTGATGCCTCGGTTTGTTGACGGATAAAGTTGAGAACTCCGGAATCTAATGGTTGCTTCATTCGCAGTTTTCCAGCTTTCCGAAATTGCTCCAGCTTGGTATCGGTTACGACAAGCGCGCCGGGGTACTGAACACATGTGTCATGTTTGATGAAGGGGTGTTGCCCCGCGCGCAGTACGCAAGCCTGATCATATTTTTCGGTCCAGGATACGAACAGTACGATCACAACATTCCCGCTATCAAGCAATGGATCGGAAATTACCGCCCACAGGTGATCGTCAAAATCAGGCAAAAGAAAAGTATCGCCAGCTTTCATCCTCAGGCTGCCCCAAAGAGACGGGCGGCCGCAGCCTCAGCTTCAGTGTCCAAGGCAAGTTTATCTCTCAGTTCAAGTATGCCGGTGGCACTGAGAATATCCTCAATGGGGATGGCTTTACAAGCCCCCTTTTTGGGTTGATTTTTCACCCATTCCGGAAACGTGTGGGTAAATTCAGCAACTTCCCAGTCGTTGCAATCGCGGAATCTGGCGGCCACTTCATGCAGCTTGGCAATCTCGTATCGGGATAGTTCGCCAACACCAGGCTCCGATTTCAGAACGGCGTCGCGCCCTTCATTTTGTATATATTGCTCCCATTGCGGGGAGAAATAGGCTTCTCCCTTAAGAAGTTCATAGGTCCCCGTCAGTACCGGTCCGTGATCCATCGCAACAGGCCGGTCTCCGGTGATTGACCTGGCTCGCTGCTGCAGAAGCGAGCGGTCGGCGATGTAAAGCAGTTTCAACAGGCGCAGCCGGCTAAGGCGGTGCGGCGATTCCGCTTTCAGCAATACGGCGGCGGCCTGAATGGTTTTCATGACGTTGAAACGAAAAATCATCGTTCCCTCGCCAGCTTTCCTGTGGTAAATGGGGTTATTCTTCATCGGCCGCTCCAGTTATTAATTTGGTTTCGCGTCGTGCAGCTGAAATTTACGCAGTTCGTAAACCAGTCGCAGGAATTAATTACAAACGCAGCCCAAAATCTACCCTCGAGCCTCATTTATTCTGCTCGCCTTCATCTTATTGAAACTCCCTCAACCGTTGAATTGATTATAGCATTGTAATGGGAGTAATGAAAACCCGGATTTGGCACAACGCCGGGTTCAAGGCCTGAGGCGGTTTAAGCGGCATGCGCGGCCAAGTGAACGGAGCACCAATGGTGGAAGACGCAGCGGCGTGCATGACGCCTTGCGCGGCGATCAACCGGCCTGACGGCCGCGGGTTACCCGCCACGGTTGCGTTCGCCTTCGCATTTTTAGGCTTTCCGGCGCGGGGAACGGCTGCGAAATTTTACGGTTTTGCGGCAACTGAAAATTGTCGGTTAGGGTGTCGCGGATATTACGAATTCATGCGATAATACCGGTCGATGGCGTCAGGTGGGAAAGCCTGATGGTAAAGGGCCGGCGTGGCGGGGGGGCAGAGCCATGCGTTACATACGAGAAAGGCAATTATCAAGATGATTTCACAAACGGCCAAGCAAAAACCGCGCGGGGCGTTCTGTCTGGGGCAGCGAGAATTTGACTGGATTTACGGTCCGGATGAGAGACGTGATATTGCTGAATTGGTCATGCTGCCGGATGGCCTGTATACGCCGGAGTTTCTGAAGAAAAATCGGGATGCTCTGGCGGAAACCGAAGTCATTTTATCCGGCTGGGGCGGACCGCGAATCGATGAGCATTTCCTCGCCGCCGCGCCGTCGCTGAAACTGGTGTTGTATGGAGCCGGTTCGCTTTCCGGAATTGCAACGTACAGCGCCTGGGAGCGGGGTGTGCGTTTCTGCAGCGCGGCGTATGCGAATTCCATTCCCGTGGCGGAATATTCGCTGGCCGCAATTCTGCTGGGACTCAAACATGTCTGGCATCATGCCACCGCGATTAAAGGGCAAAAACGCTGGACCGATCATTATCCGCCGCCGGGTGCGTATCACAGTGTGGTGGGTCTTGCGTCCCTGGGGCTTATTGCGCGGATTCTTATTGATAAACTGAAATCGTTCGACCTGCGGGTTATTGCGTATGATCCATTTGTGAGTCCTGAAGAGGCGCGGGAACTGGGCGTGGAGCTTGTAGGCCTGCGGGATTTATTTACCCGCTCCGACGCCATTTCCGTTCATACCCCGCTGCTGCAGGAAACGCGCGGTATGATCACCGGAGAGTTGCTTTCTTTGATGAAGAAGGGTGCCACACTGATTAATACCTCGCGCGGCGCGGTGATTAATGAAGTTGAATTGCTGGATATTGCCGCGCAACGTCCGGATCTCCAATTTGTTCTTGATGTAACCGATCCGGAGCCGCCGATTCCCGGCTCACGCATTTTTGATTTACCCAATGTGATTCTTACTCCGCACATTGCCGGATCAATGGATAGAGAATGTCAGCGCATGGGCCGGCTGATGGTCGATGAATTGCGGCGCTACCTGGCCGGAGAGCCGCTGCGGCACGAGATCACCGCGAAAATAGCCAGCCACAGTATTCACAGACCGGTCGCAGTGTGAAGCATTCGGGAAGCAAGCCAATCGCAGCAGTTCCGAAAAACTTCCTGCGTGGAGACTGTTGGGGTGAACACTGCGCATTGAGCAGCGAGAATGTGGCATTTCGTCCCGCCACCGCGGAACAGATGCAAAAGTGCGAATCTCAAATCTCAAATTTCAGATTTCAGATTTCAGATCTCAAGTAGCGGGTTTCGAATTTCAGATTTTAGATTTCAAATCTCAAATTTCAAATCTCAGATCTCAAATTTCAAATTTCAAATCTCAAATTTCAGATCTCATCCCGGTGCCCGGACAGATTCCAGATTCTAAAAAGCCCGCCCAAGCGCGCCTGCCGGCTGTGATTCAAATAACCGGGTGTGGATTTCTTCGA
>JAKBCC010000121.1 GCA_021808105.1 Planctomycetota bacterium | reverse complement strand
GGCAACTACGCCGCGCCAAGGAAAAAGACGGCCTACGACCCAGGAATGCAAGCTGTAGAAATGATAGCAAGCGCACGACCCTTTTTCATCCTGCGCGGGTGAGGCTTGGCATCATGGGAGACTAACTTCTAACTCCTAAAGACTAAAACTTAAAATAACCTGGCCATCTTGGCCACCTTAAACCAAACCCGCTAAAATCAACCACCTCCTCCACATGCCCAACCTGGCCACCTTGCACCCCTAACTTGGACATCTTGGCCACCTTGATCACCAACAATTTTGGCTGCGTACCGGTAACAGTCTCCCGCCGCAACAATTTGCATCGCGGGTCGGATGTGCCTACCATAATGGCGCGATCATTGTCGGCCCGGCTACGTCATCGCGGAGGTATCCTCAATGAAATTTTTTATCAAGATGGGTGCCTCGGTTTTATTGGCGGCGGCGACCCTGCCCGGTGCCATGGCGGCCGCCGGGCCAGCCACGCTGGTCGTGCATGAATGGGGCACTTTTACATCTTGCGAAGAGGCCAATGGGCACGCCCTTGGCGGCATCAACACGGATGATGAGCCGGTGCCTCCCTTTGTACATGACCTCGTGCCGGGGTTGATCAATGCACTGGGCAAGGGAATTCCTGCCGGGAAGCCCAGCGTGACCATGCGCCTGGAAACGCCCGTGTTGTATTTTTACCCGTCGCCCGGCGCTCCCAAACAACTGGTCAACGTGTTGGTGCGGTTTCGCGGGGGCTGGCTGTCGCAGTATTATCCAGATGCCGTCGCTGTCGCGCCGGGCGTTTCGGTTGGCAAGAATGGGGTAGTGCACATCGGGCCGTTGACCGCATCCACCGTCGGCTCCCTGCGATGGACAGGCGTTCGCGTCGGTGTTGCACCTGGCGGGCCGAAAACCCTTGACAATGTGTGGACTGCACCGCGGAAGGTTAAAGCCGCCTACGTAGAAGCCGGGGATGGCGAGGTTGAACGGTTTCTGTTTTATCGCGGTGTGGGGCACGTCCGGGCACCGCTGCGTGTGGTGCGCCATGGCAGCGAACTGGCGATTCACATGCAACGTCTGGCTCCGGGCGAGCCGGCGGTCACCACCGTCGACCAGATATGGCTCACCGAATTCCGTTCGGATGGACGTTGCGCATTTACCACGCTTGAGAATGTGCATGCCTCCGCACGAACCGGCGTTTTCGCCATCATGCGGGATAATTTTTCAAAAGCCGACTTTTCTCGAGCTAAATTAGCAGCGCTTAAACGCAGCATGCATCACCGGCTGGTGTCCGAGGGATTATTTTCCGATGAAGCCACAGCCATGCTAAATACATGGCAGCAGTCTTACTTTAAAAGCGGCGGGGAGCGGCTGTTTTTTATCGTGCCGCCGGCATGGACGAATTATTACCTGCCGCTGCGGATTTCATCACACCCGGCCGTAACGCGGGTAATGATGGGTCGCATTGAGCTTGTTACCCCTCGCCAGAGCGCCGCATTAAAGAACCTTTTTTCAACGAGATGGAATCAGCTCCACATGAAAAAGGCGATAGGAGACTACCGGTCGCTGGGCAGATTTGCCTACGCGCTGATAGCCTGGGAACAACGGCGCGTGCATCACGGTATCATGGTTGACGCTCCCGCCCCGTCGGCAAAATAAATTAAAGGAAAACGGCGACGCGGCTAGTTTTTCTATTTTACTCACAGATCATTGATCCTGCTGCCTGGAAGGCACATCATGGGAGCAACAGGTCACGCCGGCGCATCGCGGCGATTACTCGGACAGGCTCCTGGATAATTCCCAACCGAGGTGCCGCGAAATCGTCTTCCACGGCCTGTTTCGGCAACTTCCGCACCAGGTTTGACATTATTTTTCCCGTTGATGGCTTTGAATCCATACCGCCCCGGGCAGGGCATAAGGACGGAATTTTTCCATGACGCCCTGTTCCTCACTGCATGATAGCGCGCGGTAGAAGCCGAGATTATTGGCGGCGGGCGAATCGATTAAACTGCTGGAATCGGCGGCACTCATTTGAAAGAGTACCCGGTTATCAAATTCTCTCTGCGCCGATCGTTCAAACGTGCGTTCCAGGGACGCTAACGTATCAACCCAAGTTAATATATGGATTCCAACCGCCGGGCCGTCACGCAGAATTTCGCCGAATTCCTTGCCGGGGTTGGGGGCTTTGGCCTCATCGCCTGACGACATGGAGAAGCTGAAGTCGTCTTCGCTTTTCCGCAACATGCGATACCGCTGCAAAGCGTAGATACAAATAAATATCTCCGGGGCATTGGGTGACTCTTCAGCCAGCCGACGGTGAACTTCCTGATTGACCGCGTGGATGGTATCTCCAATGCTTCGCCATTCGACTATTTGCACGTCCGGCCCCAGTGCGGGCTGGAGTCGTTCAAATGTTCCGGCCAGGCGGGAATCTGCCGCCAGCCCATCCATGATATAAAATTTTGCCCCACCAGAGGGGTACTGTGCCGTCAGAGAAATTAACGACCAGACCATCAGCGACAGGGCTTGTTCCTCCTGCTGCCCGACCAGCAGAACATTGGAGCCGCTTTGCCGCCGCAGGGTCAAAAGCGTAGGCTCTTTAATGGCGACAGGCTCGCCAATCCAGGCCCGGGCCGAGGTTGGAATATCGGTGGGTCTGCCGCCGGCCAGCAGAGCAGTCAGTTGCTTATTCATCTGCGCATCCGCTGGAGCGTTGCCTTCAAAAATGACCGGTGGCTCGTGGTTGATGGCAGCGGCCTTAGCCCGAACACCGATTCGATCCAGATAAATTTCCCGCTTTTCATCGGGCAGCCATGCCACCTGAAAGGGGCTGTTGGCCTCCACCAGGCCGCCGGCATCGTTATAAATGGCGGCGCCCGGGCGGGAAAGCAGACGCGCCGCCGAGTTATTATCTCCAAGGATAATCTGCGAATCGGCTTCACTGACCTGCAAGGCAATACGCACTGCCATTTGGCCAATGGTGCTGCGGGCCAATCCGGAAGTACCGCCAATTGTCTGTGATCCCAGCAGCAGATGAATGCCAAAGGCTCGGCCTTGCCGCACCAGGCGATCCATCAATAAGCCGGCCTGTTGCGCCAGTTTGTCATCTTCGGAAAAAAATTCCTGGAATTCATCAATCACCAGCAGCGTCCGGGGCAGGTTTTGTGCTCCGGAACTGCGGCGATAAGAAGGCAGGTCCTGCACGCCGGCTTTGCGGAATAATTCGCCCCGGCGGCCCAATTCCACGTCCAGGCGTTCCAGAACGCTTAACCCAAACTCGCGATCACTTTCCACGGCAATCGCCCGCGCATGAGGCAGGTAATGCGTGGCATAGGTTTTAAATTCCACGCCCTTTTTGAAGTCAATCAGATAAAGCTCAATTTGGTCCGGTGAATACCACATGGCCAGATTTGTCACAATCGCATGCAGCAGGGTGGATTTGCCGGAACCAGTCTTTCCGGCCAGCAGCCCATGCTGCGCCATGGCCCGGCCCAGGCGCAACATCTGCAGCCGCGTGGCACCCATGCGGCCGATCGGGACAGCCAGGCCGTCGGCACTGTCGAGCGTCCAGAATTCCTCATCAGCCGGCGCGATGGTATCAAAGGAGACTTCTACATTCTGACTGGCTTTGGCAGCCAAACCGATTTTATCCAATAAGGGTGTAAGCACATCCTCGCCGGGCGGCTGATCCAGTGACAAGGGAAACTGGCCCAGCACCTCATCCCTCCAACCGAATGCTTCCCCCTTCTGCATAACATTGACGCAATGCGCGGCAATATCCTCCAGCTGCGCTGCGGAGGTTGCGGGAAGTTGCATATCACCGGCTGCCAGCAGATATACACCGCAACGCGCGCCGGTCGCGGCAATACTGGCCAGCCGGCGCAGGGTATCCCGCTCAAAACCAGTTGGAAAATCAGCAATCACGACAAACCGGTATGGCTCGGCCAGTTCACCGGCCTGCGCGTTGTAATCATCAATGGTGGCAAATTCGTTCCGCAGGTATTTTTGAATGACCGTTTCCATGTGTTCCGTGAGATCTGACAGTCGCTGTTCAATTTGCTCCGGCCGCGTCCAGATGCGTCCGCCCACCAGCGCCTCATCATGATCCGCCAGGCGCATGAACCCCGCAAAATTCTGCCCCAGTCCCACAGGATCAATGATAGTAAATCTGGCCCGGCCCGGCGGCAATTGCGTAAGAATGCTGATCATCACGGATTGCAGCATCCGCAGCGCTGCGGGCCGCCCGGTACGATCGTAGCGCACCAGCATGGAGGCGCCAAAGGGAAATTCCAGCATCGCCGGCGCGGTAAACGCTTGCGGGAATTCCAGCTTTACCGCATCACCTTTAACACCGGCAGCCACGGCCTTTTTGAGGTCCACCACAAACTCACCGAAGCGGATGACTTTCGGAAACAGGTTGGACGGCGTCCAGTTTTCCCAGGACTGCGGGGCGGGCGGGTTACCATTCTCTACCTTAGACGCATGTCCATTTGTGTGTTCATCAGGCGAGGCCGTCTGCGTGTGCGCCAACCCGCTTTTCAACCGGTTTTTCAAATCCACCATGGACTGATCATAGCGCCGCCGATTTTCCGCCAGAGAGTCATCGTATCGACGTTGAGCCGCGAGAACATCGGCATCATGCTGCTGCTGCAGGGCCTGATTTTGAGAATCGCTCTGCTCTTGGGCGGCCCCGACAGCGGCGGCGCGGTGCGCTTCACTATCAGCTTTGCTCTTATCGAACTGCTGTTGTGATTCCTGATGCTGCCCGGCGCGGCGGCCCTCAATGGTTTGTGCAGCTCCGACGGCCTTTTGTTTCAGGTCCTGCAACTCGCGTAACGCTCTGTTGCGCGTGTCGGCAAAGTAGGCCTCATGCCGCTGGGCTACCAGTTCCGCGTGTTCCTTGGCCGCCTGTCTCGCTGCAGCAATGGCGGCATTCAGCGGTTGATTGATCGCCAGCAAGTTGGCTTTAGCCCACGAGCGCAGCACGAGTCCCAGAATAACCGCACCCACCAAGGCCCCCCCCACCGCCATGGCAATCACGTTGACCTGCACCGGGGCCGAACCGGACAGGCCGTAAGCCACTCCCGCAGATGCTGCACACAGCAATACCAGAAAGATCCATGGCGTAACGCCGTAAACCAGCCGTGGCAGCAACAATCCGCGCAGGGCGGCCAATTCTCTCCGGGCTGATTCCAATTGCGTGACCATCGCGGCCCGCAGGTCCTGACCGGCAAGTGCCGCAGCGCCCGGCGTTTCCGCTGGCGGCGGCGGGCGACGGAAACAGCGGGCCATCAAAGCCGCTGCGGATTGCGCTACTTCTGACAGAGCCTGTTCATGCTCCTGGAACACTTTGCTTAGCTCTTCATCTTCCGCACGGATCTGATTGCGTGCTGTTTCAACTTCTCCTTCGGCCAGCCATTTAGCTTCTTCGATCTGATTGCGGACTTTTCGCTGGGCCTCGGTATGTTCCCATTTCATGCCCGCTTGCGCCTGATTATATTCTTCCGCACACTGGACCAGACGCTCCTGATAATCGGCGGCAATTTTCTCCAGGGTGCGTTCACGTTGCGCAGCGAGTTTTTCAACCTCTGTTGAATATTGGCTCTCGATTTGCGTCAGTGTGTTGTTGAGATCTTTTTTGGCCTGATCATTGGCGCCGCGAAATTGCCGCAAAAATTGCCCTTCCTGCGTGGCACACTGGACAGCCAGAGCCAGCAGATCGCGCAAAATGGTTCTCTGCGTGTCCCGCTGAGGACATGGGGCACCATGCTTTTGCGGCAAGGAGGAAACGGGTGGATCAGACTGCGGATGTAACTGGGTCATGGGTATTAAAGCCTCACCACGAATTTACTGACAATCGCGACGCACCTGTGTAAGCACCATGGCGATATGCTCCATGGCGTTAGCGGCCGCGTGGAGGTCGGTAGCCAGCGGTTCAAGAAATTTCTTTTCAAAACGGGCGCTGGCCTCATCATTCCAGCCGAATTTCACTTCCTCCCAGCTTAGCTGCAGGTGATTCAGTGCCTTGCCCAGTTGCCCGCGTCCTTCATAAACGCCCATAAAATAGCCCGCCTTGTACTTGCACCATTTTTCAACTTCGCAGCGACAGGCTGGTACGTTTACTTTCGCTGCGTGCCGACATCCCGCCCCTGGGGGTCTTTAATCTCTGCGGTTCCCTGAGCATTCAATATAACCGAAAAGCCCACCGGGAGTTTCAGAATTTTAAGCCACTCCGGAGTTACTTGTTCAATCTCGGCCAGTGTAATCGACCGCCATGGGCCGGGGGCTTTATCCAGCGGAGCAAGGCTCCAGCCCGTGTCATCAGGTGATAGCGGCTGGCTGTGCACCAGCATCAGCATGCGCGATTCGTTATTCGTTGATGGCGCGAAAGTTACTTTCGCCTCCCCATTTAACGTTCCGCCATCATGGATAAGCGCGTCAAGGGCGTTCCGCTGCGGATCAGTTAATTTCGGTGTGGAAAAGGGCCAATCTTTTTGCGGCAATGCCGTGCGACGCTCGTCGGGGCTGGGAAGTACCGGTTCATTTTCAGCGCGCTTAGCGGCCTGATCTTCCGGCCCTTGCGCTCCGCGGGACATCACCGCGCCATCCGTTGCAGGGACAGCCGTAAACTGCCCGGCGTTTTCAGAACTCACACTGCCGGGGCTTGCAATTGCGGCGTATGCCTGCAATTCGGCGACCAGCCGTTCCAGATGGGCTACGCCCGCGGGCACCAGCGATTCCACGCTGGTGGCAAGGCGCTGTACAGAACCTTTATATAGTTCCACTTCCTTTTGTAACGCCCGCGTCCAGCGCCGCACATTGGCCAACTTCTGTTCGGCCTCGGTCAATCGGATCACGGCGCGTTGTAATTCTTTTTGCTCCTCAATGGCGGATAGCGGCCTTCCGGAATGATCCTTAAAAAGTTTCTTCATACGAACCGCCTCTTTGGCCCGTTCAACGGCGGTTTGGCGTTTGCGTGTTTGATCTTTCCAGAAGCTTTCCTGTTCAATTTCCAGCCAGAGCATGGTGCGGCGAAGCTCGGAATCCGCATCTTCCAGGGCGGCATTGGCCGTGGCCTGAAACTTCCACAGCACCGCCTGAAAGCCGGTCAGCAAATCCACAGATTCAACGCGAGCGCTCTCGGCCATATTCTGTCCTATCGCTCGTTAAGATATTTTTCTATATGCTGAGCTTTTTTCATCAGAACCTTGGCATGTTCGGTGGAGGACTCCATGAAGCGTCCAAGAAACTGGGCCGCCTGATCAAAGGTTTCAGCAAATTTCTGCTGCTCCTGATCGCGCCAGCTTGATTCCAGAGACCGCAGGCGGGAATTTAATCCCGACATCAGCCCTTCCAGATCATTATTAAACTGCATCAGCCCCTGCGCAAACCGCCGCAACTCCGCCGGATCAACACTCGCTTTGGCCATAGGATTCATCTCCGTCTATGCCCACCCGTCCAATTCCAGCCCATAGCTTACCATTGAAGCCAGCCGACACCAAGGAGTTTATTCGCTAATTGCCATTTGGCCCGTGCGGTCCATCCCTGATGGGTTTTATGTCGGTGACGGTCACGGAACAACTCACGGAAACCTGCCAATACCCCGCAATTAGCGGCGTAAACGTCAGTGTCGCACTCGACGATGTTGACGGCTGCGTCGGGCTTATGGAACCAGTATAACTGCCCGATGGCGCGGAGCCAAAGGTGTCGGCCTGTAGGGCCTTGTACTGCACATTGGCAACTGGCCAATCATATTGCGCGGAAAGGTCGCCCTCCGACACGCCCGCGTGTGGAAAATACTCGTGCCGTCGTCAGCGCGATAGAACGGTTATTTTTCTCCATGGTGACCACGTATGCGTATTCGCCAATTCCACCCGGACGCGGTAAACCCCCGGAAGGCTCATGTCGTATTGGCAACTCAAGTTGATTGGCTCGGCGTACTTGTACGCCATATCAGGTCTAAGCGCGTATTCGCGCTGTTTGAGGTGCCCCGGCGGATGCTTCGTAATCCACCGCCCGTAGGCGGTTCTGCGCGGGGCCGCTACCTGCGTGACAACCTCGTGTGGCTTGGGTGTTCCGACCCGCGCCACGCGGTCTAGGGAAGTAGGCCCCTGGACCTGGATTGCCCGGAAATCGAGAAAAGGATTGCCAGTGAGCCGCTCTATCGCCGGGTTGCGGCCTTTGTGAACAAACAGTGCGCGGACAACGATTGGCCCCGGCCCCTTGACAGTCGGCCCCACTAATTCGACATGCAGCCCGGGCGTCATTACGGGAGCAAATTTCGCCACTGAGCCATGTGTCAGCATTAAGGCCGCGGACCGTAGCCTGTGGTATGGGGCGTCCACTGCCACTGAAATGAAGTTGCTCATAATCGGCTTCCACCTGCGCGCCCTCGGGGCGAGCGTACGCGCTTCCCATGGTGCCGGGAGGTAAAAGTGCTGTCCGATCGAAACGGCGTGGCCGTTTTGCCAAACCTTCTTTCGGACCAAATAGAGCCCCTGCCGCGTAGCAATCGCCAGTCGATACTTTCCGGGCCTTGTCATGTCGTAATAGCTTGCGGGCGAATAGCCCCGAAGCCAAGCCACGCTGTTACCGGCCGGGACGACCGGGGTTGACTCCAACGTCTTGCTGCCCGGCAATAGCGACACAACATTGTGTCGGCCGTTGGCGTTGTGGAGAACACGCCCACCGGGTCCTCCTGAGGCATCAGATAACCGTACATAAAATCGGGCAAGCGCAACGTGTCCGAAGCCAAGCGCGTCCAATTGCAGCGGCAAGGGTGAGCGGTTGATAAGCTGCAGCCGGGTCCATAGCACCGAACCGGAAACGCAACTCCGGGCGCACGCCAAGTGCATGCGCACCACAGGTCTCTTCGGCTGGCCTGCGTGTGCCCGGGCCAGACAGAGCCATGCCGGCAAGATCGCTAATAAAATCGCCATCACCCGCCACCGAAAAACGGAACTTAAACACATCATTCTTACTCCTTGAGTCTTCAAAAATAAGGCCTATGGAATTGCCTATTTTGGTGGCAAGCCTTCGCTGCCGTTCGTGTAAACTGTTGTCCACACCGGATACACGTCTATCGGGCTGGCGGGGGCGTTGCCGGCTGTCGCAGGGGTTGCTCCCGCAAACGACCAGGATTGTTCGGCCGCGCTGTAGGTTGCGGTACCGCCCCAACTCCAAGGGGAATTGGCCAAAGGCACGTCGATGGAACCGGAAGCAGCCGGGCGGTACATGACCCACATCGTGGGATTGTCGTTGACCGTGACCGGCGAGTAATTGACGCTACCCGCGAGGCCGTCCGTCGGAACTTGGGGGCCATCCACGGTGCTGTCGACGCCAGCGGATTGGTTGTTGCCGCTATAGGGGTCGCCGTTGTCTAAGGCCGTTTCCGCAAATGACCAGTCCTGAACCCCATTCAGGCCCGTGTATGCGTGATCGAACTGGTAGACCTGTACAAAATAGGTGTGTCCCTTGAAGGTGGTGCTGTTGACGGCCGGGTGCTTGAATAAAATTCCCGCTTGGGAATCGGACGTGAAGCTTGGCTGCGACACTGCGCCGGTCTGCTGTAGGTATAACACTCCGTCAGGGCCGCCGGAAATGGGATCTGTCATTACGCGCGTCGGGTACTGATAATCCGCCGTGAGCGTGGTGGTCGGCCCCGCAACATTGAAGGTCGTATGCACCGGCGGGACACTAAAACCGTTTTTCGTCGTCACGCTCGCTTCGAGGCTATCGGTTTTCGTGTAATAATAGGGGCCGAACGCATTTCCGGGATCGTTATCCGCATTTAGCGTCGCAACGGAGGCGCTGGTTGCGGTCGCGGTATACCCCGAAATTGCCGCGGCACCATTTCCCCCCGCCCCGGAGATGGTCCAAGCGAACATGCTGGCAAGGTCGGAGGGTTCCCAAATTACGCCAAGATTAATCGGCCAGCCAGCGTGAACATCTTGGAATTCGTTAGTCACCACCGTGCCGTTGTCGGAGCCGCCGACCAACGGCCCAGTGTAGGTGATGTCCAGTGTATAGCTGGTCAAATCTTCCGGCCCGGCGTTGGCCCTGCCGCCCCAATACTGGTTGGTTTTGGTATCGGTGACGGTCACGGAACAACTCACTGAAACTGCCCAGTACCCTGCGATCAGCGGGGTAAACGTCAGCGTCGCGTTCGACGATGTCGAAGGCTGCGTCGGGCTTATGGAATCAGTATAACTGCCCGACGGCGCGGAGCCAAAGGAGTCGGCCTGCAGGGCCTTGTATTGCACGCTGGCGACAGTCCAATCATATAGCGCGGAAAGGTCGCCCTCCGACACGCCCGACGGCGGAGTGTAGCCCGCCGATAGGCTTGACGTGGCCGGTTTATTGACTTCGACTGGATTCGGCGAAAATGCCCCCATGTGCGCTGTCATCGCCACCGTTCCCGCGTTAGTCAATGCCAAGGCGACTCGGGCCGCCAGCAGCAACACGACGGCTACGCCGACTGCGGCACCGGACCAGCGCAGCAGGCCACCGTGAAGGCGGGGGAACAGCGCTTTCCATTTCCTGGCCGTTGGTGACCTCTTATCCATTGGAAAGTTATCCATTTCCCAGTTCTCCTGAATTTGGCTGCAATTCATGGTTTTTTGCCATGAACGGTTTCAGCCCCTTCCATTGGGCCAGCATGGCGTGGAAGGCCTTGTTCATATTCGTGTCAAATACTTCGCGGTCCCGCTTGTTCCAGATATCCAGCCGCCAGCGCCAGCGGGCCAGCAAGGCTTTTGGGGCGCGGTTGCCTGCGGCAAGGCGGTACGCAAATAACCGTGCGGGCCAGCGGGCGGCGAAGCCCAGATTGCCGAAGGCGTCCTTGGCAAGGTTCCATGTTGAAACTGCATCAACAAGTTTGCTGCTTTGTGTGTAATTGATTGGCAATTCCGGAGGGCGGTAGCTGACGCCCCACAGGCACGGCATGGCTTGGCGGTCGGACGGTGTTGGTTTGGCGTCGGCCTTGTCGATAAATATGCCGCTGATTTCTACGTTCAGGCTTGAGCCTCGCACAATACGCACCATGTATTGCCCCGGACCCGCGATGGCGAATCTTGTGTACACCGGGTTCCAGATATTTACCGCGCGAGTTTCCGCTAGGGGCGTGGCCGCCATGGCCCGGTCGGCCCATTGCTGTGCGGCGGGATTTTTGGGAAATACCATTGCTGAAAGCACCGGTCGGGTCATGGGTTGGCAATAGCTCTGCGGCAGGGGATACACTTCCACCAGCCAATCCCGCTGGCGGTTGTATAAAATGTGGCCGTCTTTATTGAACAAATAGAGGCTTAAGCGATAAATGCCGGGATTCTCAAGATGTACACGAATCCACAAGTCCGGGCCTTGGAAAGTAGTGGGATAGGTTTCCCCGTGGTCATCCCA
>JAKBCC010000120.1 GCA_021808105.1 Planctomycetota bacterium | reverse complement strand
TTCCGGCACATTTTCTAACACTTTAACCAGCGCTGAGGCAGGATTTTATAAATACGGCACGGGTACTTTTACCTATAATGGCACGGCAACGGCAGCGCAAAGTCCCGATTTTCTGGCTGCCGAAGCGGGCCAGATTCATCTGACCGGTGCCGGATCGTTAAATCTGATTTCCACCGGCTTCACCGGCTTTACTGGGTATTCAACGCTTTTTGCGGACAATAGCGGTTCGATTTTGATTGACAATGGATTCCATGTATCGGCGACAGGTTATGTGACAGTGCATGGAACCGGCGTGTTGACGGTGTCCGGTTCGGGAACAGTTATAAACGACTATCTAACGCCCAATACGATCGTTGGCGGCATTCTGATTGGCTATGCCGGCAAAACTTCCACCATGGACATTCAGGATTTCGCTGATGTTTCGACTCCTTATCTTCAGGTGGGCGATGCCGGATTTGCGCAAAACCCTGGTTATGGTGTATTGAATTTGTCACCGGCCGGTTTTCTGAATGTAGGGCAATCCGGCGTATTTTCAAATTATAATGGGCAGATATATGTGGATAATGGCAGTTCCATCAATGTGTATGCGTCCCAGATCAAGACCGGATCACTTACCACTATCGCCGGGTCGACTATCTCTTTGACTGATTATCCAGGGGTTTCCGGATTGCAGATTGATGGTACCTACAGCCCGGCAAACGCCTCCAATACAGAATCTACGCTCAGCGGCATTATAGAAGATGGAGCCAAGGGGCCGGGCAGTATTGCCATTAGCAATGGAGCGCTGGTCACCATGACCAGCGCGAACACTTACACGGGAGACACGAATCTAAGCGCATCAACGTTAATTATTGAGACCACCAATGCCTTGCAGGATTCAACCGCCAATATTATCAATTCCGGAAATTTAACGATTGAATCGCCGATCGTCAACGGTGGCTCGTACACCAATGTCGGCGGTCTTTCCGGCGACAGCACGGCCACGGTAACATTTTCGCCGCCGATGGGCGCGACGCTGGCGCGAGCAAATATTGGCGCGGACAATCAGCGCACGATCTATTCGGGAACATTCGTCAATGCCGGGGGAGCCGGATTAGAGACGCAAATCATAAAATATGGCACCAATACCTGGGTATACAATGGAACCGGAGGGGAAAACGGTGGGCTGAACAGCCTGTATGTGCAGCAAGGAACCGCCGTTTTGAGTTCCGGCAGTATGACGCTCACGACGAGTGGCCCGATTCTATCCAATTCACCCTATGCGATTTCTGTGGCGGCGGGAACCTCCCTTTTGGTAAATGACGGCTTTACGCTTAATACCGTGGGCTATGTGGGGATAAGCGGCACCGGCAGTATCACGTTGGATGGTAAAGGAACAACTTGGAACGCTACCACCGTGCCCAGCGGAATACTCGCCGGCGAGGGCGGCATTTTGATGTCGTATGCTTCGCCGTTTGGTGGGACGGTGAATGTTCAAAATGCTGCGACTTTAAATGCCCAATACATTGAAATTGGCGACCAGGGGGTATTGAACATCACTTCCGGCTCCAGTGTCACGATTAATTACACAGGATCGGCTCCATTGGGCAACGGCCTGCTGGATAGCCCGACCAATGGTGCGGTCAATGTGAATGCCGCAACTCTGACCGCTGAATTTGTTCAGTTCACTGACATTGGTAATTTGACATTATCTGACCCGGTTGGCGGCACCGCGCTGACCATCAATGGAACCTATGACCCCAAAAATGCAACGCTGACGGAATCAATTTTCCACGGAACCATTGCGGATGGCGCAAGCGGGCCTGGAAGCATTGCCATTAAAAATAATGCACTTGTGCTTTTGGGAGGCATATTGAATTATACCGGAACCACGTCCATTTCCGGAAATTCCACGGTGGATGTGACGGCCGCAACGGCCAATTCCAGTGCTTATATGCTATCCGGCAGTAGTTCGCTGACCTTCAGCGGCACGACCGTTAACCTGGGTACCACAGGATTAATCTCCGTGGCACAAGGGTCCACGGCTGTATTTACAACCCCGATCACCGTCAATAAAGGAACCTTAAGCGGAGGCGGAAGCCTGAGTGTTTCCGCCGGGGGTACCACGTTCAATCAATCCACCATCGCGGCGGGCACAATACTTTCCGACAATGCGACCGGTGTTGTAACCTTTCAATCATTAATTGCCAACGGCAGCATTGATGTCAACTCGGGCACTGCTGACTTTACCAGCGGCGACATTGCCGCCACCGCTTCTCTTACTGACGGTGCAGTCGTCAATGCTTCCGGTCTGGAAATTGACGGGCAGGTAAGCGTGGCGACTGGTGGGACCTTCAGCAATTCCGGAAGCGATCTTCTGGTAACCTCCGCAGCAAGCTTTGTTGTGAATCCATCCGCTGCGGCCACCATCGCGTCGGGCACGCAAATGCAATTGACCGGCTCGCTGGTGAATAATGGAGCCATCACCGGAGCAGTGACCGCCGGCAACGGCGCGCGTGTGTCTGGAAACGGTTCATTTGATGCACTGACACTTAACAGCGGCGCCACCTTTTCACCAGGAAATTCGCCAGGATCGGCGGTTATTACCACTGCTATATGGAATCCGGGAAGCACTTATTTGTGGCAAATAAACGCTTTGAGCCAAGGTGGCGGCGGCACGGGGGCCAATCCGGGCTGGGATTATGTAAAAATTGGAAATCTGATGCTGCCTTCATCCGGCGGGACCGTGACGATCATGATCGATTCACAAACCGTGGGCGCAATTCCTGCCGATGGTCCGTTACCCGGGTTTAACGCCAATCAGAAATATTCATGGCTTATTGCGACCGCGGGCAATAACGCATTCAGCAGCCTTAGCGCATTTTCGCTTGATTCCAGCGCATTTGTCGCCGCCAACAATTTAAACGCCGCCGACAGCATCGCATTTTCGCTTTCATCGTCCGATGGCATGAATTTGTATGTCAATTATTCGCCGGTCCAGACGCCTGAACCAACTGCGATCAGTCTTTTTGCAGGCGGGGCGGCCCTGCTGCTGATTCGTAAAAGGCGCGGCAAGAGTCACGGATGTCAAATCCCCGATATGGCGGCGTAATTACGAAGGCTCCGGGAATGCATGACATTTGGGTAAGCGTCAGGCCGGATGCCACTGGATCAAGCCGGCAGGCCTCCGGGAAAGCCCACCGGCACATTTAATGTGCCGGCTAACATTCCCGGTGGGATAAACCCACCGGCTCGCCAAGGCCGTCACCTTCCAGCTAACTCCTTGGTACTGAATGATGTTCCCCCGGCAGCGTATCCGCGTCATCCGCGGTCCCCTCCCGTTGCATCGTGTGTAAAATACTTGCTGGGTGCAGCGACACTTGGGGAGATCGGGCATCGCATGGTAACATCTGCGCTATGGTCATCAATCATGCGGTAACGGTGCACATTCTTCAGGCCGTGTGGCTGATGTTTTGGCTTTATTGGCTGGCCAAGGCTTTTAACAACAAGAAATCAGTCTATCGCCAACCTTTTTTGAGCCGTTTGGCGTACGCCTGGCCGCTGATTATTGCGGCGATAATTTCCACCCATTGGTCGGGGGGCAGAATAGTTCTGTTACCCGCCTCATCAATCCAGCGAGCAGTGGGGATGATCCTGTGCGCCGGCGGCTTTGCGTTTGCCATTTGGGCGCGAACGATTCTGGGCCGGAATTGGAGCGGAATTGCCACCGTGAAGCAGGATCACGAATTGATTTGCCGGGGGCCGTATAAAATGGTGCGGCATCCCATTTACACGGGTTTGGTGCTGGCATTTCTGGGAACATTTATAGCGGCTTGGCCGACGGTCGGCAGCGTGATGCTGATGGCAGCGCTTATCGTAGCACTTTGGATTAAATCTCAGCAGGAAGAAAAACTCATGCAGGGGCAATTTCCGCAAGCCTATCCGGCTTATCGCCAAAAAGTTCGCAGCGGGATTATTCCGTTTGTGCTGTAAATCACGGCGTGGGCCTAAGAACGGCGAGACAGTGATTTCCCGCGCGGCACCACCGGCAAAGCCGGTGGCTTTGTGATTTATATAAAATTCCGCATTTATAAAATTAGAAGCTTTTGACATTTTAGTTGCAAAACATTCCAAATTATTTTAGAATCTTCCATAACTTGCCGATGATGGCTTCAGGAGCATGACTATGGCTGAATCCGGTTCCGCAGCTTTGGATCGCAAAACGGTCGAAAATCTTGTCCGCGAGTCTTTGCGGCAGCGGTTGGCCGGTGAAGGCCGGGTGATTAAGCCCGCGAGCCACAATGGCGGCCCCAATCCGCTGGTGGTGAATGTTTCCGCCCGACATATGCACGTTTCCCAGGAATCTTTGGATGTTCTTTTCGGGCCGGGGTCAAAACTAAGCAAGCTTAAAGATCTGTACCAGGAAGGCGAATTTGCCAGCGAACAACTGGTCAATATCATCGGCCCGCGCAACCGAATGATTCCCAGCGTTCGCATTTTGGGGCCCATCCGCAACTATACACAAATAGAACTTAGCTACACCGACGGCATATTTATGGGCATTGACTTGCCGCTGCGAACCAGCGGTGATCATCAAGATACGCCGGGGATGGTGGTGGTGGGACCTTATGGCGCCTTGAACATGAAGAACGGCGTTATCCGGGCGATGCGGCACGTGCACATGAACCAGGCGGATATGGCGCATTACAGCGTCAAAGACGGCGATATGATGAAGCTGGCGGTTGCGGGGCCGTGCGGCGTGACATTTGATAATCTGCGTGTGCGTGAGCATCCCAGGGTGCGCCTGGAAGTGCACATTGATACTGATGAAGGCAACGCGTGTGATCTGGAATCAGCCACGCGAATTGAACTGATCCGCTGACACGACCGGCGGTGGCAATACAGGTCGAGTTTTTTAGGAGTTTTTATGACACAGGCATTAGGCATGATTGAAACCCGCGGATTGGTATCGCTGATTGAAGCCAGCGACGCGGCCTTGAAGTCCGCCAGCGTGCAGATGATCGGCTGGGACAAAATTGGTTCCGGCATCGTTACCACGTTTATTACCGGTGATGTCGGCGCGGTAAAGTCCGCGGTGGACGCGGCCGCAGAAGCTGCCGGGAAAATCGGTGAAGTGCTGGCGGTGCATGTGATTGCCCGCCCGCATGAAGATTTGGCCAATGTATTGCCCAAGAGCAAGGCGGCAGCGGCATCAGCCGTTCCGGCGAAGAAGTAACTTAGCGGCAATGAGGCAACAGGCCGGGTGCCCCGGAATCGGGAGCCGACAAACCCGGTCCAGGCACGATTGCCGACGGATTGTTACCGGTTAAGACAAAACTTTTTTTAGGAGCCAATATTATGGCACATGCACTGGGATTAATTGAAACAAAAGGTCAGACCGCCATCGTGGAAGCCACGGATGCCATGCTCAAGGCGGCGAATGTATCGCTGGTGAAAAGCATTCAGATCGGCGGAGCCTACGTGACGGTGATTGTCAAAGGCGATGTCGGTTCGGTGAAGGCGGCCGTAGAAGCCGGGGCGGCCGCGGCGCAAAAGGCTGGTGAACTCATTGCATCGCATGTCATCGCCCGGCCAACTGAAGGGTTGATGGAAAACTTCTGATGCGATGCGGCCCCCGAGCACCGGATGATTAATCCGGTGGTTGATCCAGTACCGCGAAGTGATCGGTGGCGCGGTGGCGCAGGATGAACGGACGCGCGGTGCAAGCACACGCGGCGAAATGCGCGATGGATCGCCCGATGCGTTAGCGGAACGTGATAGTGTTGTTTTGGATGTGTGATGATTGTTCTGGTTGCCAATCTGGGTTCTACGAGCTTTAAGTATAAGCTCTTTGATATGACCGCGGGCGAGCGCGTTCTGGCGGAAGGCGCTGCCGATCGTATTGGCCTGCCGGAAAGCGCCTGGACATTCATCCCCACCGGCCAAGCGCGGCGTTCCGGTAACGCGGTGCTGGCGGATCATGGCGCGGCCATTGAATTGCATCTGCATGAACTCGTTCAGGCGGGTGTGATTGAAAAGATGGAAGATGTCCAGGCCATCGGTTTCAAAGCGGTGCATGGCGGAGAGTTGGAAGTGGTGCAGGTGGATGAGCAGGTGTTGAAGGTCATGCAGCAGTTTGCAGATGTCGCCCCGGCACATAATCCACCGTACATCGCCGCCATGCGGGCATTTGCCCGGCGATTACCGGATATTCCGCAGGTGGCAGCATTTGAAACAGCGTTTCACCAGAGCATTCCTCTGCATCGGCAGGCCTATGCAATTCCGTATCAGTGGACCGAGAAATTGGGAATCCGCCGCTATGGATTCCACGGTGCATCACACCGCTATATCGCCACGCGCATGGCTGAGCTTAATGCCGACGCACAGAAAATTATTTCGGTACACCTGGGCGGATCCAGCAGTGTCAACGCGACACACCATGGCAAAAGCGTTGCCAATAGTTTCGGCATGACCGCCCAGACCGGATTGCCCCAGGCGTCCCGCTGCGGAGATTTTGATACGTTTGCGTTGCTGAAGTTATTGCAGGCCGGCCTGACCTTGGATGATATTTGGAAGAAGCTGGGGAAAGAAGGGGGATTACTGGGAGTCAGCGGAATAAGCTCGGATTGCCGCGACGTGGAACAGGCCGCAGCACAGGGAAACAAACGGGCGCAATTGGCCTTGGATATGTTTGTGGAATCGGTGCGGCAATATATCGGAGCCTATCTGGCGGTGCTGAACGGTGCCGACGCAGTGGTCTTTACCGGCGGCATCGGACAAAACGCTGTGAATATCCGGCAACGCATTATTTCGGAAATGCAATACGCGGGCATTGTGCTGGATATAGAGAAAAACCGCCACGCCAAAGGCGAATGCCGCATAGACGCCCCCGACAGCAAAGTGCAGATCTGGGTGTTGCCCACCAATGAGGAACTCATTGTGGCGCGCCAGACGGTGAAGGCGTTAAACCAAACCGGACGTACAGTCGCGACTGCGGGTCGGGCTGATTGAATAAACAGAGGTTCTTTTCAGGAGTACAACAATGTCACAGCAAGCCATCGGCATGATTGAAGCCAAGGGCCTTATCGCCGCCATCGAAGCAGCGGATGCCGCACTCAAGGCCGCCAACGTGCAGTATGTAGGACAACACCGCGTCGGCAACGGCCTGGTTGCGATCACTTTTACCGGTGACGTGTCAGCGGTGAAGGCCGCGGTGGAAGCCGGTGCGGCCGCCGGAAGCAAGCTGGGTCAGATCGCCGCAACTTCCGTCATCGCCCGTCCGCATGAAGAGACCGTGAAGGTCTGATGCGCGGCAGTCGAGATTTCAAATTTGAAATTTCTGATTTGCGATTGCCAAATGCTGGGTATGCGGCCGCCAGGAATTCAACTTTCAGCTTTCAGTTTTCAAATTTGAGATTTGATTGTTGATATCGGAAGTAGTCTGGTCGTGATTAAAGGAAAATCCCGTTGATGGGGTTTGGATATTTATGGATCAATCCGCACTAGTTGAATCTGTGGTTCGTGAAGTTCTCCAGCGGCTGGGCACGACCGGTGCTGTAAAAACATCCGGCGGTGCCAATGGTATATTCAAAACTGCCGGTGATGCCGTTGAGGCGGCGGCACAGGCGCAAAAGCAACTGGCCAAAGCGGGGATGGCCGTCCGGGACGGCATCTGCAAGCTGATCAAGAAAATCGCCGTGCAGAATGCCGACGCGTGGGGCCGCATGGAACTGGATGAAACCAAAGTGGGCCGCCTGGATCATAAGATAGCCAAGCTTCATTTGCTGACCAGCGTGCCGGGTGTGGAGTTTATCCGCACCGCCGCCCATAGCGGGGATAACGGCATATCACTGGATGAAATGGCACCATGGGGCGTGATCGGTGTGGTGACGCCGGTAACGCATTCGGTGCCGACACTTAGCGCCAATGCCATTAACATGATCGCTGCCGGCAATGCGTTGGTTGCCAATGCCCATCCCTCCGGCCATCGCAGTGCCGCGGAAGCGGTGCGTACCTACAACCGGCAGATTTCGGAAAAGTATGGCATTGACAATTTGATATGCGTTATTGAGCCACCGACACTGGAATCCGCCAATGCACTGTTTGAACATCCGGATGTGGCCCTGCTGGTCATTACCGGCGGGCCGGCGGTGGCGCGGGCGGCATTGGCCCAGAAAAAGCGGGCGGTGGTGGGCGGACCGGGCAATCCGCCGGTGGTTATTGATGAATCGGCTGATCTGGATCGTGCGGCACGCTCTATTATTACCGGTGCAGGTTTTGATAATAATCTCCTGTGCATCGGTGAAAAAGAAGTGTTTGTGGTGGAAAGCGTTTTTGACAAAATGATGGATGCGATGAGCCGGGCCGGTGCGCTGCGGCTGAACAAAGAGCAAATTGATCAGCTCACCAGAAAAGCCTTCACCTGGAAAGACGACCATTATGCGGTCAACAAGGAACTGGTGGGCAAAAGCTGTTCCGTTCTGGCGCAGGCTGCGGGAACGCATTGCGGGGACAACGTGGAATTGCTGTTTGGCGAAACCGATGAGAGCAATGCGTTTGTGCCGGAAGAGCAGATGATGCCGTTTGTCCCTTTTGTGCGGGCGCGTAATTTTGAACATGCGTTGGCATTGGCAGTCAAGTACGAGCATGGTTTTGGTCATACGGGCATTATTCACTCCAATAATCTGGCGAATATTACGCGTATGGGCCAAGTAATGAATACGACATTGTTTGCGGTCAATGGCCCCAGTACTGCGACGTTGGGCATACAGGGCGAAGGATATCCCAGTTATACGATCGCCACACCGACGGGCGAAGGCGTGACCAATCCGCTGACGTTTACGCGTTTTCGGCGCATGGCCATCAGCGGTTCGCTGCATGTGGTGTAAATAATATTTCGGCGATGCCGGAACCTATAAAGGCATCAGGAGTTAATTGTGGACGCAAGTCCGGAACTTATTAAAACAATCACCGATGCGGTGCTGGAGGTACTAAGCCGCAAGGCTGATACGGCCTCTTCACCGGCTGAAGTTCGCGCGCCCATGGGTATCTGCACCGGTGATTACTCCAAGTTCCCGGAACTGGCGCGTTTGCGATCAGCCGGTGACGCATCGGCAAATGCCGCACCGAATGGCTTTGTGGAAGATGCCGCGGCAGCGCGAAGCTCAACGGCCGCCGCCTCTCCAACCAGCACGGAAACGCCGTTATCCAGTGGCCCGGTGCTGACTGGTGTAATTACCGCCTCTAAACTCGCGGGGCTGGAGGGAACGGTTTATCTGGCACCTGGAGCGCGGCTTTCACCGCTGGCTGTGGACCTGGCCAAGCAGCGCAAACTGCACATTCAGACCGTCAATGCAGTAACCAAGGCCGCCGCTGCACCATCCTGGATTTACTGGATGCAGGGCCATTGCCCATCGGCGGCGCGGGCCATCGAACAATGGCGTGGCCAAGCGGTAGCAGATGCCCGTATATCAGCGGGTCAACAGTTGCCGACAGTTATACGGGCAATATCGAAAGACTTTTCCGGCGGCCAGATGCGGCTGGCGGTGCTGTTTGTGCCATCAGCGGCGCGGGCGGTGTGTCTGGCCAACCGGTGTGAAAATCTGCGCGCCATTGTCGGAACGTGTCGGCAGGCGGTGCAGGAAGGTATTGAATTTCTGGGGGCCAATGTGCTGGTGCTGGAATATCCGCATCATGGGTTTAAATCCATGGTCGATCTGATCGGTTTATTTTTGACTTCCACTGGAAAAGCTCCCAAAGATGTTGAAAGCCAGTTAGCGGCGTTGGCCGTGTGCCGCTGATGCGGCGACCCTGAAAGATGGAAATTATTTGAGGTGCGTTATGCAGAATCAATTTCAAGTGCGTCAGGAAATGTGTGATGTCGGCCATCGCATCTGGATGCGGGGCTATTGCGCGGGCAATGAGGGCAATCACAGTGTCCGCATAGCTGATGATCGGGTGTTGTGTACTCCCACGGGAATATCCAAAGGCTTTCTGACGCCGGATCAGATTACCGTCGTGGATATGGATGGCAAACAGGTTGATACACATAACAAAATGAAGCGTACCAGCGAAGTCCTGCTGCATTTGCAGGTGTATAAAGCGCGTGCGGATGTTAAATCTGTTGTGCATTCGCATCCGCCTCATGCGACAGCTTTTGCCATGGCCAATATTCCCATTCCGGAAGGCATTCACCCGGAAGCGGAAGTGTTTCTGGGCAAAGTGCCCATGGCCAAGTACACCACGCCAAGTTACAAGGAACTCGGTGAATCGGTGGTGGCGTTAATCAACAAAGACACCAACACGGTGATGATGGGCAACCACGGTTCGGTCTGCTTTGATACCAGCTTGATCGGCGCTTATTACAAGCTGGAAATTTTGGATGCGTACTGCCGCATTCTGCTTTTGACGCGGCAGCTTGGAAAAATTAATCAGTTGTCACAACAGGAAATGGTGGACCTGCTGAAAGTCAAAGAAAAGTTCGGCCTGCCCGATCAACGCCTGGCCTGTGCCCCCACAGGTTGTATCGGGTCGGATAATCAGCCGTTTCTGGCGGGCTTTGATGGGCCAACACAAAGCGTGTGTGCCTGCCGCAATGACGGCCATATTGAATCCACCGGCCCGGTGCTTACCGAAGATAAATTAGAAGATCTGGTGCAGAAAATGACCGACCAAATCATGGCCGGCCTGAGGTGAATTACGAGAATTTAGGAGTTAGAAGCTAGAAGTTACAAGTTAGAAGCGAAGCGCTTCCTATTTCTTCTAACTCCTAACTTCTAACTCCTAGCTCCCAACGCCCGCAGGCGTCTTACGAAAGGATTTTTATGAAAATTACAATTATCGGTGGCGGCGGTCGCGTGGGTTCCAATGCCGCATTTGCTTTGCAATGTGCGGGCATTGTCCGGGAAATTGCTCTCGTGGATGCCAATGCGGAGTTGGCCTCCGGTGAGGCGTTGGACCTGCTGCATGGCGCGTCGCTGGTAGGTGATCAGAGTATTTATGCAACGGACATCAAGGGGGCGGCGAATTCTGATGTTATCTGCATCACGGCGGGCTTGCGGCGCAAGCCGGATGAGTCCCGGCTGGATCTGATTAATCGCAATGTATCTTTGTATAAAGGCGTTCTGGATTCACTCAAGGGCGCGGGCGTTAAAAAAGATTGCATTTTTGTCGTGGTGTCCAACCCTGTGGATGTGCTGACGCGGTTGAACATTGAATATCTGGGCTGGCCCGCCAAGCAGGTGATTGGCCTGGGCACAGTGCTGGATACCACGCGCTTCCGATCTCTGATTGCGGCGGCGAAAAATCTTCCGGCAACGCAGGTGGATGCGGTTATCCTCGGCGAGCATGGCGATACCATGACGCCGATCTGGAGCACGGCAACCGTGGCGGGAATGCCGCTGATGAAGATGCTCACGCCTCCCCAGCAGTCGGAAATTTTCCGGAAAACCCAAACCTCCGG
>JAKBCC010000012.1 GCA_021808105.1 Planctomycetota bacterium | reverse complement strand
TTTGAAACCATCAAGACACTTCTCATGAACGCCTGGGCCGGAAAGAATCCCGGCCTGCTTACCGATGTCCCGCTGGATTCATCCTGAACCCGCCCGCTTCAACGGCGGAGCGGTAAACAGTTACATATTTTACGCCCATGATGATCATGCCGTGAACCATCAGAATGAGAAACGCTTTTACGCCGCACTCAAACGCAACGGAATTGCAGCGAAACTCATAGAGTTCAAACACGGCGGCCACGGCTTCGGCCTGGGATTAAAAGGAACAGATTCCACCGGCTGGCCCAAAGCCTGCGCCGCCTGGCTGAAAAAAGAACGATTTTTGCCCGTGAGATAAATGCCAACAGTTCCGATCCGGCGAATCCTACCCCGTGACTCAGGAAGTCCGCGATAGTTATTGGCACCCGGCAGCATGTTTGCGTTCTAAGGCGATGCCTATTATATAAGTAGGCAACAGGTGCTGCGGATGGATGCGCTGCCCGTTGGCTAACCGAGGGTCTTCTTGGTACGCAGGGCGCAAAGGAGCTGAATGGATGGAGTCCTCACAAATAGTTCTGAAACTCGTGCTTGACACCTTGGGTGTGCCCGATAGCATCGCTGAAGTTGACGATCGGAAGCGAATTCAGAAAGCTATTTATTTGGCTCAGGCAGCGGGAGTAGACCTTTCATACGTGTTCGGCTGGTACGTAATGGGCCCATATTGCCCGGCGCTGACGCGCGACTACTACACCCTCGCATCGGCTTTGGAAGCCAAGGATAAGGGATATGAAGGCAAGTCTTTGCGGAGTGACCTCCGAGAAAAGCTGGCCTCCCTTCAGCCGCTGTTCCAGCCTCCGCAGGGAACTTCCCTTAGCTCAGAAAGTTGGCTGGAGTTGCTGGCCTCAATACATTTCCTCAGGACTGTTTCAAAATTCGATGATGGAGATTCCGGAAAGGTGCTGGAAAAGGAAAAGCCATCCCTGGCTAACTTTTATCAACAGGGAAAAAAGGTGTTACAATCGGCTGGTCTACTTCGTTAGGAAGCTATGCAGTCCTTTAACGCCAAGCGAATTTCTGATCCGGTTCACGGCACGATCGCACTAAGTAAAATCGAACTTGACCTCATTGGTTGCCCCACGTTCCAGAGGCTCCGAGGGATTAAGCAGCTTGGATTGGCTCATCTGGTATTTCCGGGCGCGGACTATTCCCGTTTTTCACACTCGCTGGGCGTATGCCATGTCGCGGGAAAAATTCTCGACGCCCTGGTCCGTAACGGTCACGTGGCCGGCGCAGATTTGGACGAACGTGAGGTTCAGAAATATCGCCTCGCGGCCCTGCTGCACGATATAGGGCATTATCCATTTTCACACGCCATGGAAGACGCTCTTAAAGATGTTTCTGCCGCACATAAACTCACGGATCCCACCGACACTAAAAGCACGGCTGCGGAGGACTATTTAAATCACGAGCGTGTCGGCAAACAAATTCTGGAAAGCGATCGGAAGATCGTTAACATCCTGAAAAATAACGGCTTCGATCAGAAAGATATTACCTCAGTGATTCTACGCGAACGGCCGCCCTTGTTCGCCAATTTAATCAGCTCGGACATGGATGCCGACCGTATTGATTACCTCTTGCGAACGGCACATCATACCGGCCTGCCTTATGGTTCTGTCGACCTTGAGTACCTTCTTACCGAGATTCGGGTCGACTCACAAAACCGCATCTGCCTGACGGCTAAGGCCCTGCGAGCAGCCGAGCATTTTCTTTTGTGTCGATACTTTGATTATCAACAGGTTGCGTACAACAAAACGGTCGCGGGATTCGAGTGGCTGCTGAAGGACTCTCTTCGCGCGCTGATAAAGCACGGAGCAATAAAATGTGGTGCAGGTGACGTTAAGAAAATGCTCAACAGCGGTGACTGGCGCTACTTCGACGATCATAAAATCATGGAGCTAATGCGTACTGCCTCCAGCGACGTAACCTACTCTGACTCAGAAAAGATGAAGCTTTCCGCCATACTCGACCGGCGACCGCCTTGCGTTGTCGCTACCTACAGATGTTTACCCAAAAGAGATGATATTTCCACGCATCGCAACGTCAAACAGTTGGTCTCCCAGTACCTGAACACATGCGCCGATAAATTCACCATTCCGCTTGATAGCCTTTATATCTGGATCCAAGACGGAATGGCCTTAACCAAGATAGGCTCACGGATTCCGATTTCCCAACTTGCCGGCTCTACCGACAATCAGAAAGATCTCCACCAGCAGGCTATTCGTATACTCAACCCAAATAGTGGTGAATCGCTTCCGATCGTGGAGCTAAAACAGTCTTTAATGGGCGTGCTGTCCGAGTATGCGCTTTATGAGATCCGCTTGTTTGTTTTACTGCGCGCGGGTGAGAACAAACTCCTCGCTGATATTCGCAAGCATTTTTTTCAGCTACTCGAAAACCAGGACAACTGGGTTTAATTCTTCCCTTTTAGGGCAATTGCCCTGCGTAGCAGCACATGACATTTGCCTTCTCCAACCCGGCTGATTATAAGCCTGATATGCTGATTGCCGGAATTGATGAAGCGGGATATGGACCTCTGCTGGGGCCGCTGGTGGTGTCCGCGGCGGCATTTGCCTTTCCTGAACCGCTGAACATAAGTGATGTAACCGCTGCGCAGAAATTATGGGCCACGCTTTCTCCCACGGTGGTTGCCAAACCGCCGGTAAAATCAGGAAAATTAATTATTGCTGACAGTAAGGTGGTGCATCGGCTCTCGGATGGTAATAAGCACCTTGAACGAGCCGTGCTGGCAATTCAGCGGTTGACATCAGAAACGTCAACTCCGCTGGAGCATTACAACAGTCTCATTGAGCACCTTTCCCTGCCCGCAATCAGGATCGCAACACCCGCGGCATTACCCTGGCAAAGCAATGTTGCGCTGCCTGCGTTTGGTGATGTGGGCTCAATTGCCATTGCCGCCAACATGCTTAGAACAACCCTTCGTTCAGGTAACACGCCGCCGGTGGGTTTATGGACATGCGTTATGGATGTTCCCGAATTCAATCGCCTGGTAGGAGCCACGAATAATAAAGCGTCCGTGTTAACCAGCATCACCATGATGCACGCGCGAAATCTGCATGATCGGTTCCATGAATCGGAGTTGCTGTTGTTTATAGACAAGCAGGGGGGTCGTGATCATTACACCCGCCTGCTGATGAATACCTTTCCCGATCTTTCACTTAAAGTCCTGCTGGAATCACCTCAGGAAAGCCGGTATTTAATTACAACCCCCGCCCGTCAGGGAAAAACCTTGATCATATTCCGGGAAAAAGCCGAGCAACACTCTATGTCTGTAGCTTTGGCCAGCATGATATGTAAATATATACGCGAGTTATATATGCTCATGTTCAATCAGTGGTGGAAACTGCAGATTCCTGATCTTACTCCCACGGCAGGCTATTACACCGACGCCATGCGCTGGCTGGCGCAAAGTGAGCCTGAATTTTCCCACCTGGGCCTGCAACGGCAAGACCTTGTGCGAATAAAGTAACGCGATTCTCCCCGATTATAAAATCTGCTGCAATGGGAAAAGCTGGAATCCTATGCGGCAAAGCGTTAAGCTCTGTGGATATTGACGGAGGATTCCCGATGGCCCCGAAAAAACAAAACCATCAAAATTCGATACCGGTTTCCGGTGAAATCAGACCGCTGCCCGCGCCCCGGTCAGGGCGTAAACAATCATCATTAAAATCCGCCCTTTCCCGTCAGTGTGTCACATTGGAAGATCTGCGTAACAGTCGTGAACGCATGCAACTGAAAACTCTGCAAAGGAAAATTTCGCTGTCACCGCGTTCTGATCGCCGCCCGCCGGAAAAATTGGGAGATTTCTTACCGCAATGGTTCCAGATGCATGTGACCAAAACCGGCGACGTGCTGGCCACCGCCAGTGAAACTCTTCAGTCCACCCTGCCGGAAAAGCTTTGGCGGAGCATCGCCTTTGGCCCCTCACAACGCGGACTTTTGACACTTTACTGCTCAAGCTGCACGGTCAAAATGGAAGTGGATATGCTCCTATCCCCCGGAACGCCCGGACTGCGACACCTGCAAATCGCTACAAAAGGCTTGATTTTCAAAGTTAAATCCGTGGTTGATCGTGCCCGCAGCACGGGTTGAATTAACAGGTTATCCACAATTTATAGCGGTATGTCCATACGTCGGGGGGTAGGCGGCTATATGAATAATTAAAATATAAGAACATCATCATCGTTGTAAGCCCTGTCGGATTGTGGATGCACCCATGGATTTTATGATGTAAGTAATTGTTTTATATACTCTTATGGATTTTTGTTCAGCATGTTTTTGCGGTGTAAAAGCCGTCGGTTTAATGTCTAAAGAGCCTGTCATATCTTTTGAAACGGTTAGCCCGCCGGTAAGGGAGTGTTCATAACGCATTAAGAAAAGCCCATTTATCGCACCTGCACAGCGGCGTTGGATAATTTTTCCACCACTTACCCACAAAACTGCCGACACCCCAAAGCGGTTGCGGCGGTCGCGAAGTGGCTGGCACGCTGCGGCTGACCACGCAAGAAGTTGAAAAGCTCGTGCCCATATTCCCGGCTGGTCATAACGCATTCTAATCGCGGTACAACCACATCCAATATCCATTAAATAACCCCCGCAACTTCAGCACGACGAAAAATAATGGCCGGTGCTTTAAGCTTCGAGGTCAACACCTTGTTGCTGCGCTAAAGCTTCCATGGCCGCGCGGCTCGGACGGTCAGGGTCTGCTGGAGAACCGTGGCGGCGGTTTTGGAAAAGTTCTGGCTCCGGCATGATCTTGACCGGTTTATACCGGTTGGCCAGAAGAGCCTCAACGATTGCTAAAATCATCACCAATGAAAGAATTCCCGGCATCAGGGAATTTCCTTCACTGGTTTTTGCCAATTCATCTACCAGTTTATGGGCTGTGGCTGCAATAAAAACTGTCTGTTTCGCCGGGGCCTCTTTGGCCAGTATCGTCGCACCCGTGGGGTGTAAATCCGCCTCGCCGGAGGGCACGTTAATGATAAATTCGCCGGAATGTTTTCCATTAAAGCTTTGCCAGTGATACACGCCGGTGCGCCGTGCACCCGTAAATCGCCACACCAGGCGGCCGCCAAGCGTGTGCGATGCCGAGACATTGACCGCCGTGTGAGATTCCGGCGCAGTAACATTGATCGACAGGTGCGGATTCCCGGTTGGTACATTAATGAGCACCGCTCTCCCTGGCGTGTAGGACGTAATGCCCGCGCTGGCCGCCGCATTGCCCAGAGCAATTCGCACCATCATCGGCAAAAACGCATTGGTGGATGCGATGTTGCTCCATCCGCCGCCCGGGGCGGATAAGAAAGTGTACACGCGCCCATGCCCCAGAGAATGCTGCACCAGCAACAGCGAATCATCATGCAGGCGTGAAAGCACCTTACCGATAACCGGGGAATTTCCCGGCAAACTCCAGCGCCCAACAACCACAATGCGTTGGAATGGCTCCTGGGTTTGAAATAAACCCGCAAAGATGTGGCTTTTCACGTCCACCCAGTTGACCGCCGCGCCAATTTGACTGCTGACGGGTCCGGAAATTTCTCCCGGCAACAATTGCAGGCTTCCCGCGGCAACGGTGTTGTAATTGTGGGCATCTACCGCGGGGCCTAAAAGCCAGCACAGCCGCCCGCCACCCACAACAAACTGATGTAACTTTTGTGCCAGCTTGGGTGAAATACGCGGTACATCACAGATAAATATCGCCGCATAAGAGGACAAACGCATAGCCGCCAGTGCGGTGCAGGAACGGTACGCTGGTTGAATGCTCCACAGCGCCGGCTTGCCGCCTGCTACCGGGGCTGCGGAAAACGGTGCCAAAGCCGCATCCACATAAAAAGCTGTGGATGAGCCTGTAAGCTGCGCTTGATTTCCGACCACCAGGGCATGAATTTTATTTTTCACATTCAATATTAAACTGCGGCTGTCGCCCCAGGCCATCGCATGGCTGCTATCTGTTGCGGTAAGTGTAAAGCGTTCAGGTCCCGGTGCTCTAAGCTGATACGCCACAGTAACATTGCCCCGGCTGGAAGCGGTGCCGCCCGGCCCTAATGTAGCCCGCGGCGCTGTATTGGGGGCTTTTTTCCCATCCACATTCAGACCGAAGCGGGGTGCCACGGCCGTGGCACCGTTGTTGATGACCGTTCCACGGAATCGGACGGTCGCACCAACCACTGCCGCGCCATGTTCGATACCCCAATGCGCGATGGCGACATCATCCGGCGTACTTGTTGCCTGTGGCATAAGCACCAACTGAATCCCCGGCACTTTTTTCAGCGCGGCAAACATGCTGGTATCGGACGCGGCCGGCCCGGCGAAATCTGAAATAATAATCAGCATCCGGTTGGGCCGGACGGAATTTTTCAGCAAGTTCACGCCCTGGGTTATCAACTGCCGCATGGGCAATGCCCGGCCCGTGCTTTTGACGGCATTCAATCGGGCGATTTGCGCCACCCGATCGCTGCTGAGATGATCAGGAACAGGATTATTGCCGGGGTTAGTCAGCAGCACCGCCATGCGCGCGGGTGTGAGGCTTTGTCCCAGGAGATCACGGGTTTGATCAAGCGCGGTTTGCAGGCGCGTGTGGGTGCCATCCTGAACCAGCATGGATTGTGAATTATCCAAAATAATGACGCATGCTGTGGATTGGCCGTTGAAATGGGCACCGACATTGGGAAAAAGACTGTCAGTTCCCAGACCCAATATGGCCGTTACGGCGGAGACAAGGCCGAGAAGCATAAAAATGACCGGCCACAACAGGCTTGGCCTGCGTTCCGCCGGAACCGGAGATGTTTTTATACCGGCGGTGGGAGTAGCTGCTGCACCCGCGGCTTTGCGTTGATCTAGAGCATTGCTGAAGAGAACGGTCATCACCGCCAGCACAGCAATGCCGCCCAGCAGTAATAACAACATGCCGTAGGCTGCAAAGGGCGACCCGCCATGGACCAGCGGCCCGGCCACAGCCATGGCAATCATGGCAAAAACGGCCATGCGCAAAAGCAGAAGTATAAATTGCTGCACCTGCCGTTTGCGTGATGTTTTGTGGGCGGTAACGCGCAAAAAACGCAGCGTGGGAAAGCGGACAATGGGCGATCGCACCCGATTCAGCAAATGCAGCAGCACCGGAATGCCGGCCGCCAGCAGTCCCATGAGCATCACGGGATCAGAAAAATTCATAGCCGCCAGCGGCAAATCATTCATGCGCACCCTTTCCAAAGCGCTATTATGCACCCTCAGCGCCGTGAGGTGCGGCGCAGCAATTCGCGGATTTGCACATCCCATGGCACATCCGTGAAGGCGGTAACATAATCAATGCGGGATTGACCGCACCGTTTTTTAATTAAATCAAGGAAGGCCTGTACTTCCCGACGATAATCATCGCGAATAAGTTTGGGATCAATCTGCAGGCGCGAGCCATCTTCCATATCTTCAAAGGTGATGGGGCGGTTATAGGCCAATTCCATTTCTCCGCGATCCAGTACCTGCATGAGCACCAACTGATGCCGGGCGTGGCGCAAATGTTGCAATGCGCTGGTGATTTTATCCGGATCATCAAACAGATCACTGATCACAATAACCAGTCCGCGGCGCGGAATTTTATTGGCCAGCATATGCAGCGTGCCGGAAATATCAGTGTCCTGGCTCGGGGAAAGCTTTTCCAGACTCACAAAAATCTGATCCAGGTGCGATGGGCCGTTGCCTTGGGGAATTTCCAGCCGGATGGTTTTATCAAATGCGATCAATCCCACCATATCCTGCTGATTAGAAAGCATATACGCCAGGGAGGCGGCCAGCACGGCTCCATATTCAAACTTGGTGACGCCTTGAAGGGTTTTGCCCTGTGGACCAGGCACGGCCGCAGAGCCAAAGTTCATCGACGCCGACGCATCCAGACAGATGGTGGCCCGAAGATTGGTTTCCTGCTCATACTGCTTAATGTAATACCGGTCCGTTTTTGCCAGAACGGTCCAATCCAAATGTTTAATTTCATCGCCGGGCACATATTCCCGGTGTTCGGCAAATTCAATGGAAAAACCCTTATGCGGGCTTTTGTGCATGCCCGCATACACGCCCTCCACCACGCCGCGCACCATCAGTTCCAAACGCCGCAGTTGTGCCGCCTGCGCAGGCTTAAAAAATCGGTATTGATATGTCGGCATAAACAAAATCCGTCATCATGCCGGTACCGTTCCGGCGGATAGCCAGGTTATCGCCATGGCCCCGTAGTGTAACTGCCGAACCACCCGCGGGTGAACTGCCATGTCATGGAGTGTCACGAGCGTTGGATGCCGCAGAATTATCAGGCCATCGGGAGCCATGGATGTTAAAACCGTGCCGATCAGTTCATCCACACGTTTGCGATCTTCCGGCGTTTCCATGTGGGCGTAGGGCGGATCGATAAAGGCCAATCCCAGCTGCTGCCCGCGCAACTTGCCGGAAAGCAACATCCCGAGGTGATACGCATCCGCAGAAAGCACATCACACTCTGGCCCAACGCGCAAGGCCCCTATATTGTTGCGAAGACCATCCAGCGCACTGCGGTCCCGTTCCACAAAAATTACCCGCTTTGCTCCCCGCGACAGACATTCCAGCCCCAGGCTGCCGGTACCGCAAAAGCAATCCAGCACAATCGAATCAGGAATTGCCACAGCGCAGGTTAAGGCATCGAAAAGCGATTGTTTAGCCCGATCCGTAATCGGACGGGTGGTCATGGAGTTCGGTCCGATAAGCCGTCGGGTTCTGAATGTACCAGCAATGATTCGCATCGGGTAAGAAGTATATCCGCAATTTGCGGTAATGGAATTACACTGGGAGGACGACTCTGGCGAAAAAAAACGACACCGAACGACGATAACATTCTAATCGCGGAGGATTGCATCGGGGCCGCAGGGGTCCTCGCGGGCAACGCGAACGGCATTCCGACCACATTAATTGGTATCCCACTTTAAAAAACGAAGGCCGCTATTGCCCATGCATTCCGGGCGGGTTTCGTTATAGTGGTTAAGGTTTTGTCTTCCTGAAAGACAACAGGTGATTGGGAGATTGTCTCCAGTGGAAGTGTGGTTCATGATTCAATGGGAGTGGTAATCGTGTTTTCTGTCCGAGAAGTTTACCTCAGCAAGGCCGAATCCCTGGAACAATTGGGTACCAAGCCAAAGTTCTGGTTTACTGGCGAAAACGGAGAACGCCTTCTGTTCAAGGCTGATCAGCGCGGCACGGGAGAGGACTGGGCAGAGAAAATTGCTTGCGAATTGTGCGGTTTACTGGGGCTGCCGCACGTCGATTATGAGTTAGCGGTGGATTTGGACAAACACAGACCGGGAGTTGTGTGCCAGACCTGTTCGCCGCCGCCCGCATCACTCATCTTGGGGAATCAATTGTTACTCGCCCATGATCAACGATACCCGACCGAGGCAAAGAACAGGTATAAAGTGAGGGAGCACACAGTGGCGGCCGTGGCGGAAGTGATAAAAGCTCTGTATCCGCCGCCGGAGGATTGGTTGAAAGGGTTGCCGAAAGGAATCACATCGGCAACCGACATCTTCGCGGGATATATCATGCTGGACGCTTGGATTGGCAATCAGGATAGGCACCATGAGAATTGGGCGGCGCTAAAGCTTGAAAACACGTTGCAACTGGCACCTACTTTTGACCATGGTGCCGCCTTGGCAAGGCAAATTGGAGATACGGAACGCCAACAGCGCATGACTACCAGAGACGCGGGATTTGGCATAGCGCATTTTGCCAGGAGCGCCCGTTCCGCCTTCTACAGGGATAGCGGGGCAAAAAAGTCAATGACGACAATTGAGGCTTGGAGAGCATTCTCGCTTTATACACCCAGCGCGTATAAGATTTGGGTGAGTCAGTTGCATGCGATTGACGCAGCCAGAGTGCGCAAGATACTGGAAAAAGTGCCTTTGGACCGGTTATCAAACATCGGACGTGATTTCACGGACCGGCTGCTTACCGAGAATCGCAAGCGAATCGTCGATGGAGATGAAATATGAACGCCGCATTATTTGTAGCGTGGAGATCGGGTGGACCAGCCAATGGCCGATGGGGACCTGTCGGGCGGCTTGAACATGGATCATCCGGCTACCGCTTTGTGTATACGCGCGGTGCGGAATTCATGGATGGTTTTGCTCCCTTCCCCGGCATGCCTCACCTTGGCGCGGTTTATGAATCCGAAGAGCTGTTCCCGCTTTTCGCCAATCGGCTCCTGGCGCGATCGCGTCCTGAATACGACGCGTTTCTATCCTGGGGTGACTTTGATCGGGATAATCCGCCCGATCCTATCGCCGTCCTATCAGTAACCGAAGGCCGGCGGGCCACAGATTCTTTGGAGGTGTTCCCCTGTCCGCATCCCGACGCGAATAATCGTTACATCAATAAGTTCTTCCTGCACGGTATGCGCTGGATGCAAGCAGATGCTATCGAGCGTATCGGCCAACTGCATCCACAGGAGAAACTGCACCTGAAGCCGGAACCTTCCAACGCGTACGATTCGCATGCGATGGCGGTATTTGCATTGGATGCCAATGATGAGGTAAAAATCGGTTATGTACCGAGGTATCTGGTGTGCGATGCCCAAAACTTAATTGACGGCTGCGGAACAAATTCCGGCATGTTGACCGTTGAGCGTCTCAATCCGGACGCCCCGCTCCAGCAGCGCGTACTCTGCAAGCTCAATACGTGTTGGCCCGACGACTTTCGTCCGTGCTCGGGGGATGAATTTCAACCTATCGTCGGGGCGTTATCCGCAATGACTGCATGATAGCCGCGCGTGCTTTGGGTGGCGGCGGTCCTCACGGGCAACAGAATGGAAGGCATTCAGATCCAAAACGGGTGCGAGCACCCGCGCCCTCAGGACTCTAATTGCCAAATTAACTCCTGTTCGCAACGCCCCGCCCACTGAGAAAGGGCCTCGAAACGCGATCATTAATTAATCTGGAAGATACTTCTTTCCTGCGACCCACTCGAATACGGCTTCGCGCCACGATCAATTGCAATCCGGCAGCGGTACGCAAAGCATTGCCGAGTTTGTGGAAAACCTGTCGGCACAATCTTACTTGCAGGCCGTGCAAAATCGGATCAACCGCGTTAGAGTAGGCGTGGCATACAGGATGTTGCCGCGATCTGGTTTTGCAATGTGAAACCATAGCTTTAACGCGAGATAAGATTTATGGATCAAGCTCTAACAACGGCCCGCCCCCGTCCGCGTGAATTGCTCGCAATATCTCAGGGACAGAATGTAACCGAGCGCACACCTCCGCATGATTCCGCATCTGAAATGGCACTCTTGGGCTCCATGCTGCTGGATCCGGAAGTGATTGGGCCGGTTTGTGCAATTATTGAATCGGGCAACGCCTTTTTCAGTCGACAGAATGAAATTATTTTTGAAGGCGTTCTGGAACTATTTCAGGCCAGCTCCGCGGTGGATGGCATTACCCTTACGCACAAACTCAAGCAGAAAAATCTTTACGACGCCGCCGGCGGATATGATTACCTTGAACAACTCGTCAACTGCGTGCCCAGTGCCGCCAACGCCATTGCCTATGCCCAGATTGTGCGTGATAAAGCCCTGCTCCGGCGGCTTATCACCGCGTGTGCCCAGACGTTGGAATCCTGCTATGACAATTCCGAAGAGGCTGCGGTCATATTAGACCGTAGCGAACGCACAATCTTTGAAGTGGCCCAGTTAAAAGTTACCGGCCAGCCTGTGTCACTGACCGATGTTCTGCATGAAACTTTTGAAATGCTGGACCGCAATACCGGCAACACCATCACCGGCGTGCCAAGCGGATATGTGGAGTTGGATAACCTTACCAGCGGCCTGCAGCGTGAAGAAATGATTGTGCTGGCCGCCCGGCCCAGTGTCGGCAAAACCGCACTGGTTATGAATATCGTTGAGCATGTCGGCGTGGATCTGAAAAAACCCGTTGCCGTGTTTTCGCTGGAAATGTCCAAACAGCAACTGGCCCAGCGTATGCTCTGCTCGCGCAGCGGCGTGGATTCTCAAAATCTCCGGCGCAACATGCTTTCCCGCGAAGACCGCAATCGTTTGAGCATGGCGGTGGGGGAGTTGTCCGAAGGAAAAATCTTTATTGATGACACACCCGCGTTATCCATTCTGGATTTGCGCACCAAAGCACGACGCCTGTTAAGCCAGCATGGCATTGAGCTGGTTGTCATTGACTATCTGCAACTTATGGAAGCTCCACGCGAGGAAAACCGCCAGCAGCAGATCAGTTCCATCAGCCGGGGCGTCAAGGCCCTGGCGCGTGAATTAAAGTGCCCGGTGGTGTGCCTGTCCCAGTTAAATCGCGCCTCGGAAAGTGAAAACCGCCTCCCCCGCACCAGCGACCTGCGCGAGTCCGGCAGTATTGAACAGGACGCCGATGTCGTCATGTTGCTGCACCGTGAGGCCGTTATGCACCGGGGCGACCAGGAATGGGCCCAAGCCAATCCTGACAAACTCAATGAGGCACAATTAATTATCGCCAAACAACGTAACGGCCCCTGCGACACAGTCCGCTTGACCTTCGTCGCGTCGCACACCCGCTTTGAAACTTATCATCCGGGTTCAGAATTTCAAAACCAATAGTCTGTTCCCCGCCCCCCGGCGGTCCGTAGCTCAATGCGGAAGCGTTGAGTTGGCTGCGGAAATGGGATTTGATTACACGACGCACTTCAGTTTGTCGCGATAGATACACCAGGCGCTGTGCCAAAGCTGGTCCGCGCATCAGGCCTCGGCAACAACCCTTCACCACGGTGGCGAAAACAGCCAACTGATAATAAACATCGCCAACGCCAGGAATAACAGCGCAATGCCTATAAACTTCACGATACCGCCGCCGCCCAGCAATTGCCGACTGGTAATATATTGGCCACAGTGCGGGCATCGCGTCGTGTCATCATAAATGGTCTTTTTGCAGTTGGGACAGGTGGCCGTGGTGATATGGTTTTGAATTTTCCAGTGTTCATCGTCATTGCTGTCATCATCATCCTGGTACGTCACGTGTTTATCCTCCGGAAAAGTGCTGTAACGTGCGGCAGCGCCAATTGGGCAACAGCCTGTTGCCCAATTGGTAGAAGATGGGGATATTCGCGACAGAATTGCGTCATTAATTTCAAATTTCGTTCGGAAAAGCCTTTCACTTCCGGTAACTCCCTTACCCATGTAATGTAATCGCTGCGATGGTGGTCAACCCGAAAATCAGTCCTACCAACCCATTCATGGTCATAAACGCCAGATTCACCTTGGAAATATCATCCGGTTTCACCAGCGATTGTTCAATGACTAGAAGCAGCACCACCGCTACAAATCCACACCAGTAAATCGGCCCCAGGGACAAACCTCCGCCAACACCCAGACCAAAAGCCAGCAGCAGAACAAGCACAAGAAAATGACAGGCACGGGAAATCCAAAGGCTTTCAGCTACGCCGAACCTCGCCGGCAGAGAAAAGAGCTTCTCCTTGCGGTCAATTTCCACATCCTGCAAAGCATACAAAATATCAAATCCCGGCAGCCAGAACAATACCGCACCCGCCAGCAGAAGAACCTGCACACCGACCACCGGCCCGTGCGGAGGCACAATGGCAATCCAGGCGCTGATGGGCGCAAGACACAGCGAACTGCCCAGAAAAAAATGGCACAACCAGGTAAAGCGCTTGGTCAAACTGTACAACGCAATCCACCCCAGCACCGGCACCGCCAGAACCACCGGATAAACATTTCCCAGAACCAGATCAAATAGCAGCGTCACACCGATAAACAGAATCCCGCAGATCAGCAGCGTTCCGATCATAAACGCTGCAGATACTTCACCGGTCACGCTGGGCCGGCGCATGGCGCGCGGATTGCGACTGTCAAAATCACGGTCCACCAGGCGGTTAAACGTCATGGCAAATGTGCGGGCTAACACCATGCACAACACAATTAATCCCAGGCGAACCCATCCCGGCCATACCAGATCAATCGCCCGCGCCGCCAAAAATGCAGCAATCAGTGCAAACGGCATGGCAAAAATGCTATGCGAAAATTTGATCATCTCCAGAAAGGTGCCAAAGCGTTTAACCACACCGGGTCTGTCCTGGGGCACTACGGCGTTCAAATCAGTCATCATGTATCACCCCTCATTGGTTCCAATTTTCAATCGGGACGTCGAGGTGGCTAAAGTGTTTTTCATTGTCCGTTACCACAGTCGCTTTCAGATGGGTCGCAAACGCCGCGATCAGAATATCGGCGTCGCTGCGGGCCTTGTTGTTTTTCAGGGCTCTCGTCCATAAGCCAATGGCCGTATCCCAAACAGGCTTTGAGCACTCCTGGTAGATACGGGACTGGCTGGCAAGAAAACCCTCGATAAACCGGATGCTCTCGGTGTCACCGCGAGCCTGCAGGCCGCGCAATAGTTCAAAATAAACGATCGACGCGATAAATATTTCATCGCTTCGGGCCAGTGCGGCCTGCAACGGACCTCTCACTTTATTTTCTTTGCGGAGCACACGTATCCAGATGTTTGTATCGATGACATATCGCATCGTCCGTCATCCCCCGTTTTTTCGCGCCGTAAACCGATTAGCCGTAACTTCTGCCTGAAGTTCATCCCAGTATTCGCTAGGCTGGTGGCTGCCGGTAGCGTACCATTGCTCTAACAAATCCAGTGCGTCGGGCCTTGGAGGTGCTGCGTGTGTCACAAGCGAATACCCCAATTCCATATACAGCGGCGTTAACGCACTTTGCCGGAAAAGCAGGCGGCCAATCATTATTCCGCGCGTGGCGATGTCACTGATTGCGGTTGTACGATAGATGGCCGCGGGAAACGTATTACCAGTTGGCCACACAGACCGGCTGGCGGTTTCCGGGTGATCTCCCGGCAACGTGCCTGCCTGCGGATAGCGAATTGGATTTATTGTTGCGTAGGAGTACTCAATCATTTCTCGCCCCCGGATTTTGCGACAGCGGCTTCAGCCGCTCTCGCATTTTCTCAGTAATCGACCGCTCAAATGCCTGGATGATCCGGCTGTGCATAGAGTCGAGCGGAGTGGAAACCGCATCCATTTCTATTGGTTGCGCCCGGATGATTTGCGTATCAAGAGTAACATTGCACGCGCCCGGATTATTTTCGATAGTTCCCGACACAGCGGTCAGTGCGAAATGGTCGCCCTCAGATAGCGGATGCCTTATTTGGTAGGCCATCAAAGACTGCTCAGCAAGTTCCCTTGCAAAGAGGCCGCCATCGCAGTTAAGCCAATCGCCAAGGCGGAAGGACTGATCCTCAAAATCGAACCGATCAAGATACCGCAGCACGATCTGGGCCACCTCCGAAATTCCAGTTACGCGCCGATATACGTCCATCGCGTTGAGAATCATTTTACGGAACTGTTCGTCCCATCCGGGATAGGGCGCAAGCACATGAACACTCAGCAGGCGCTCCGAAACCTGTATCACGCGCGTCCGGCCTTCGCATGAGAACGCCATGCGCGGCGAGCGCGTCAATTGCGGAGCCGCTGGGTTGTGTGCGGGCTGGAGGTTCAAGGTTAGCGAGGCGGTGACCACTTCGCCTTCATCCCTCTGCGGAAAATCGTTTTTTACCTGTTCGTAGAAGCGTCCAAAGATCGTGGAGTCCCATTCGGTTTCCGGGGCGAAAGTGAATTCACACAACGCCTCAATAATGCTCGGATTTTTATATTTCATGGGCAACTCCATCACGGATCAGCGCCTCTTCGGACGCCCGGCCGGCAATCAGCATATCGCCAACTGTTGACACATGCACCCATGACGCTGAGGGGCTTCCCTGCGGAACTTTCGAGGCAGGGAATTAAATGTTTGGCGATCGGTCTCCTGAATCGCTCCTGGCACCGGCCCCGGTCCAGCGCGTATTCCAATCGTGCGGCACGTCCAGTAAATCCAGCACGCGCCCGGCGACCATGGTTACAAGATCATCAATGCTCTGCGGATTTTTATAAAATCCGGGGCTGGCGGGGCAAATTATTGCGCCCGCTTCGGCCAGTTGGCACATGTTGCGCAGCTCAATTAGTCCAAGGGGCATTTCACGGTGCAACATAATCAACGGTCTCCGCTCCTTCAGCGTCACTTGCGCCGCCCGCCCAATCAGGTTATCGCCCAGGCCGCGGGAAATTTCCGCCAGCTTGTTGCTGGAACACGGTGCCACCACCATGCCATGCGTTTTATACGATCCGGATGCGATACACGCGCCAATGTCCCGGTACGCCAGCGGGATGATGTCATGCGGAATGGTCATGGACAGAATTTCTTCCGGATCAGCATGTTCCATTCCCAGCTCATCATGTAAAAGCCTGCGGCCCGCCGGGGAAATAACCAGGTATACCCGGCATCCCGCGCTTGAAAGGCCCTGAAGAATCTTCCGGGCGTAAATGGCCCCGGAGGCCCCGGTGATCGCAAGAATAAATGTTTTCTTTGGCATCAGTACATCTCTATTTCCAAGGTGTCCGCGGCTGCCTGATCATCCGCTGTCAAATAGTTTACTGGTCGTCAAGTTCCTGTTCATCTATCAGCGTTTTATGGACCACCGCATGATCATTAAACCAGTTGTAGATTTCAATGTGAGATAAAAAATCTTCGCCATACCGATAGGTCAAACGGTCGGTATAGTCTTCCTTCCGGCAATCACGCAGATGATCCAGAAGTGCCATGGACGCGAAAAACCAGCTTGGTTTAATAACCTCCGGCAGTTTGGCGCAATACAACGAAATATTTTCCGAACCGAACTGCTGCTTGCAGTACCGGCACCACCAGTCGCAGCGGACGGTCCGGCGCATTATTTTTTCACTTTCCACGAACTTACGCATGGCGTATTCCTCGGTAGCAGAAACAGACTCCAGCCGTCAGCGATGTACCTGTTACATCGGCAAAGCCGGTGTCTTTCATGCGTTGCGTCAGTTGCTGTGGAGAAATAAATGTGTTCACGCTCTCGGGAAGGTATTTATAGGCACCGGTTTTATCCCCGCTGATCAGCGTTGCTGTGCGTGGTAAAATACGCCGAAAATAAAAATTATACCCGGCTCGCAGCACCGAATTTTCCGGCAGAGAAAACTCCAGGATAATCAGCCGACCGCCCGGCCGCAGCACCCGATAAAATTCATCTACCGCCTTGCCCCAGTCCGATACATTGCGAATACCAAAGGCGATCGAAACAATATCAACGCTCTGATTCTGCAAGGGCAGCCGCAACGCATCGCCCTCATAAAACGAAATGGCCCGCGCTGTCGATCTGGCATTTTTTCCGCAGGCACCCTGCAACATGGCATGGCAAAAATCAATTCCAATAACCCGCTTCGGCCCCGCTCGATCAAACGCCGCCGACAGATCGCCCGTACCACAGGCAATATCCGCCACAATATCCGCAGCCGTTACCCCCGCAATCTGCACCGCCTTCCGTCGCCAGTAGTGATCCATCCACAGCGAATGCAGATGATTGTTCAGATCATAAGATGGCGCAATGGCCGAAAACATGCGCTGTACCCGGCCGGCTTTATCCACCGCCTCGTGCGGATTTTTCAGATTGCCCTGATCCCATGCCGGTGGGGGAGTAGAAGTTGTTGTGGTATCAGCCATTGCATGTCCATTTCCGAACGATATATCCGTGATTATAGCCTGAATCACGCAGAAATGGCATTGGTGCATGCTGCGCAATGCCTGGGGCGTGGCAATATTTCCGGGCCGCAGGGCCGCGTGGATAAACTTCACAATGCCGCCGGCTTTGCCGGTGGTGGAACGCACTTGGATCGCACCCCGCTGCCGCTGGACCAAACGGTGCAATTTGTTTCTGATGTAGCGTTACTTCGATCCCGCCCGGAAAAACTGCCGCGACTTCAAATAATAAAATGGATATAATGCCATCGTGCTGAAAAAAGGAGTTTCGCTATGGCGAACCGTATTTGGGTTTCCTATGATCTGGGGGTAGACGGTGATTACGAGGGCCTTTATCGGTGGCTGGACACGCACGAGGCGGTTGAGTGCTGCGACAGTTGCGCGTCATTGCTATGGAGTAAGGCAGCCGGAGGAATTGAGCATTCCGTCAAACTGGATTTGAAAAAGTTCGTGAAGCTGCGCAACCGGGATCGCATTTACCTGATTTTCCAAGACCCGCAAAATAAGTACAAGGGCAAGTTCATAATTGGCGGCCGGAAAAAGTCAGCGCCTTGGACTGGCTACGCAATGAGTGGGGAGTCCGCCGTTGACGAGGGTTAAGACGAATCGTTTAGTCTTGGCTGACACCGGCTTTTGGATCGCGCTTTACGATAAAAGCGACCAACACCACGGCGACGCCGCGGACATCATGCAGCAATCGGCATTGGGCACGTTCGCATTTCCTTGGCCGCTGCACTACGAACTACTTCGGACGCGCTTTGTCAAGAATGCCGGATGGGTTGAATCTTTCCTGGGTGTTATTAAGCAGCAACGCATTCGGACAATTGACGACGCGCCATACCGCGAGCAGGCGTTACAATCAGCAATGGATTTGGCGCGTAACAATAAACGCCATATCAGTGTGGTCGATATGGTCGTGCGTCTGGTCCTCGGTGACCCGCAGCACCGGATTTATGAGCTTGTTACCTTCAATCCCGGGGACTTTTCGGATGTTTGCCGCAGGAGGGGAATTCCCCTGCGCCCCGTCGCGCCTTGATCGTGTTTTTTGGTACGTCTTATGCTATTATTGAAAAAACATCTCGTGGATCTGGTCCGAGCCGGCAAAAAGCGACAGACGATCCGTTACTGGACACGCCCCATCGTATTTCCCGGGCAGATCAGCTTTACACCGGGGCTGGGCAAAATGAAGATCTTGCGCGTGGATGAGTTAGCGGGGTACGAATCTTTAACCCTGAATGATGCCCGCGATGATGGCTTTGATACCCTGGAAGAACTTCTGGCTGAACTCAAGCGGAATTACCCGCAAGTCCCGCCCGGCAAGCGGCTCTACCGCGTTGTGTTCCAATGGCCCATGGAATCATCCGCGCCAATGCCTTCTCCAGTCGCTTCTCCATCCGCCCGCGCCCAAGAAATTACCAGATCCCCGGCACCACTCGTAAAAACCGCGCGAAAACCTAAGCCTCGCGCCGCACCTTTAGCCAACAGGCCGGCCGCTGAACCCGCAACGGCCTTGCAGCAGGACGGATGTATGTCCACCCCGCAGCGCCAATTACTGCGCACCTGGGTGATCACTCAGTCACCCATAAACCAGCCGTAGCATGGTATTCTCGCCCTGCCGCGCCTCACAAAGCCGCCGGCTCTGCCGGTGGTGAAATCTCATAAACGGATAACGCCTTACCACCCAGCGGGGCGATAGGCAACGCTGCAAGTCACACGGCCCTGAAAAAGAATAAAAAAACAAAACTCCCCCGCTGGTAAAGCGGTCAGGAGTTCTGTTTTGAATCTCGTGATCCACGAGCCAAGGTGCGGCTCAGTGGGCACCGCAGCGGATATTACGTAAGTAACATCCGCTGCGGGGCAGCACGATTATTTTCCGCCCAGGATCGCATCCTTGGCGGCTTTGGCCACGCGGAATTTAACCTTGCGGCGGGCGGGAATTTCGATTGGCTCGCCGGTTTGGGGATTGCGGCCCATGCGCTTCTTGGTGTTCACCAGTACCAGCTTGCCCAAGCCGGGGATGGTGAACTTATTCTTGGCTTCCTTGTAAGCAAGTTGAGCCATGCAGTCCAAAGCCGCAACGGCCTGCTTCTTGGTCATTTCAGACCCGGTTTCCTTGGCGACCAGCTCCGCGAGCTTCGCGGCGGTCTGAGACTTGGTGAGGGACTTGGCCATAAACATCTCCTTACTATGGCGGACAGGTTTGCAGGATACGGCCGGAGTTCCACCGCCGGAAAATATATCCGTCCCTGCAATACGATTAATCAATAAAATAAGCCTTTTTTCACAGTATGCAACTGAAAAATATAAATTTTCTCATTTTATCGGTTTCCCATCCCACCCGCGGAATCGCAAAAAGATGAATCCTGACCCCGCGGCGGGTATGCTATAGTCCTCTATTTTTGGAGGTTTACCCGATGGCCCACCCCTGGACAACACCCATTCCCAGCCGTGTATTTTTCACCAAAGGCGTAGGCCGCCACCGCTACAAAGCCCAATCTCTGGAACTGGCTTTCAGACATGCAGGTATTGAGAAATATAATCTTGTACAAGTATCAGGTATCTTCCCGGCACGCTGCAAGATCATCCCCGTCACCGAAGCCATCCGGGAACTTTCGCCAGGCCAGGTCGCCTTCGCCGTTATCAGCGAATCCAGCAGCGATGAACCCAACCGCCTGCTGTGCGCCGGCATCGGCGTGGCCCTGCCCATACGTGATCAGTACGGCTACATCAGCGAGCATCACGGCTTTGGTATGACGGAAGAAAAAATCGGCGATTATGTTGAAGATATGGCCGCCACCATGCTGGCCACCACCCTGGGCATTGAATTTGATCCGCAATACAACTACGACGAACGCAAAGAAATTTACCGCATGAGCGGCAATATCGTCCGCACGCGCAACATTGTACAGACCGCAGAAGGTGATAAAAACGGTCTCTGGAACAGCGTCGTCGCCGCCGCCGTATTTCTGATGTAACGCCCACCATCTCCCCCTCCGCAGCTCACCGCCCGCTTGCGCTTGATGGATTGCCCACGATGGCGTTGACAAATATTTCCTGTATGGCAGTTCCCAGATTCCTGAACACCACCGGCGTGGCGGTCGGATGCGCCCAGGTGCCCGCCACACGCACGGTGCTGACACTGGATTCCAGCGCATTAAGAATGGCTTTGGCCTGTGGGATAAATGGAATATGCAGGTTCTTAAACGGCCGCACCGTGCCGATGACATATCCTTTTAGTGTACTCCTGGGCATATCCCATATATTGTCCAGTTCCCCAGCTCCTAGAACTTCTACGCCCCGGTCAAAATAATGCAGGTACGTAATTTGCGCATTGCCGCCGTCAATCCGCCACCGCGCTTCACCGGTACCGCTGGGCTTTTGGCCCGTCAGGCTCACATTCATCAACCGGTACACCGACGCCATGATCGTTGAGCCGGTCAAATTGGATTGCGAAATTTTCAACTCACCTGAACCAATGGCATTACGCCAGTTATTCGATAACGCCACCGCTGTAAGATGGCCCGACAGCAGCCCCGGTGTGGGGCGTGCTTTCGTAATCACCGTCCGGGTAAGTTGATCCAGATTAATATCATTAAACGTCAAGCTGGTATCCGATGAAAGCAGGCCCCCGTGATGCCGGGAAACCCGCGCCCACATGCGCATCGTGCCACCGGCAAATGCCAATTGAGATCGATCCAGCAAAATCGCATGATCGCTGATAAATGCGTGCATGTTCAGGGAACCCAACTCAATTGCGCCCAGCGTCGCCTTCTGTGCACGAAGATTCATCTGCAATTCCAGCGGTGCCAGCGGATGCGCGCCCACCGTCGGCCCCAGAATAATATTGCCGGCAAATGTTCCTTTCAGTTCCTTCGCCCAGGCATATCCCAGCAGCAGGGGTTTAGGGTTCGGCAGGCGGCATTGAAATACGCCGGAACTTTTCAATGGCTGATCCATATTCCAACTCGCCTGGCCCTTCAGGGTATTGCCCACTAAATCCAACGACTCATGCGTCAGGGAAATGATCCGCCCCGTAGCAATCACATGCGTGGTCGCCAGGCCCACGGGTAACAGATGTTGGAATATCGTCGCATTCAAATCACCGGTGCCGTGGATGCCCGAGCTGCGCCAGTTATAGCTTCCTGTTAGCGCACCGGATACCAGCGTATCAAACTGCACGGATGGAATAGTCGCGGGCCAATCCGAGAGGTGTAATTTCATAGCAATATCCGCCGGATTGAATTGACTCCAGTGTGCGCTGGCGGTAGCGGTTGCGCCGGCACCGATAAGTTTGATCGGTTTGACCGACAACAGCCCGTGGCTATAGCTAAGCGTGGCACTGCCGTGGAGGATATCAATCGGAGCGATCAGCCCTTTGGGAACCGGTATAACCAGATGGTCCACCGATATTTCCCCCTGCACGCTGGTCCTTTGCAGATCGCGTCCCGGCACGCTGATTTTCAGATTCATGCCGGCATAACCGCTCAAACCCACCGGCGGCGCAGGCAAGAGAAGCCCCGCCACGGCCGCTGCGGAAATGTGCTCTGTTTTCAAGGTCAGCCCCGCCAACTGACCGGCTGTATTGGCGTCAAAACGCACTGCGACCTGCCCGCCCAGCACCGCCACTGGATCAGCGGAGAGTATAATTTTTTTCGTGGTCAGTTGGCCCACCACATGTACCCGAGGCAGCGCCAGCAAATGATGATTCACCGTAAAGTGCGTGCCGGCCAGCCGGCCATCCAGATGCAACGCCAGCGGCATAACCCCGCCATCCGCCAGGAGTTTTCCGGAAATCAATCCGCCTAATGACCAGCCGGCATTGGCTTTGGCTGCCTGATTCACCAGGGGAATACCTGTGACCGTGAGAATCAGATGCGTTGGATAATTCCCGGAAAATATACAATTGCCGCTGGCTGCCAGACTCCAAACCGGACTTTTCACCAGCAGATTTTCCAACTGCATGCCGCCGGAATTGCCGTAAGCGCTAACATGCACATGCACGTTGGCCGGCAGCTTCAGCACCGGAATGCTCGCCGCACTGGCTCGCAGATGCAGCCGCCAAAGCCCCACTGCCGGATTGTACAATCCGTGCAGGGCTAAATACGGATCGGAAGCCAGGGTGCCGTGGGTAACGGTTACCTGCCCGGCGTTAAAGGTTCCAGCGGCGTGTAACCCCTTGAGTGTAACCAGTCTGGTGTGCTGCCACGAAAGCTGCGGTGCTTCAAGCTGCCAATTCATAAGGCCATGGAATTTTCCCTGTGCCGAAAGCGTTGCTGCGGTATTCCACGCGCCGTAGCTGCACTGGCCGCTGCTGGTAATATGCACCCCCACCACACGCCTGCCCGGCCACGGCGAACTTAAGGACCCGATCAACGTGCCGCTTTGCATTTCCGTTCCAAATATGGATATGCCATGCCACGCCGCCGTTACCGATGCCGCCGCCTCCGCCGGGTTGAATACACCGGACAGGTGCAACCCGCCGCCCGCCAGATCAGCCCGCAGCGATTTAACATGAAATCCGCGGCTATCCGCCCAGATTTCTCCCCGATAAATATTCACCGGTACACTTAAATAACCCACCCGAATACCCACATTTTCCGGATTAATCTGCCAATGATTTCCGGCATACTGCGCTTGCGCATTGCCATGCAGGGCAAATTTTCCAATATTGATGCGCACGTCATTGGCCCGTTCAGTCAGCATGTTATGCAACACCCGCCCGCGCAATTGGGCGCTTACCGATGCCGCCCCGCTCCACGTCGGCCACAACCGTTTGAGCCACGGCCCCAGCCCCGTGGCCTGCACGTGAATGCTGTGCAGCCAGGATTGCCCCGGTACCAATACACCCTGTGCCAGCAAATGCGATTGGGGAACTTGCGTTGAGGCCGCATTTAATGAAAACCGCCACGTCAGGGCACTCGTTGGTACGCCCTTGAATTCAATATGATCAATGGCCATTTCCGGTTGCTGCGTAAATTCCAGCAGCAGCGTGCCTTGATGAACCACAACGCGCGGCAACCCCACCGACGCCAAATCCTTACCGGGGTGCCGCAGTTTCCACGCCCGCCACGCCACATGTATGTCCTGCCACGCCGCCGGCAGGTTCCATCGCCCTTCATCCCCCCGGTGCAGAATCACCCGCGGGCTGTCCAGAGAAATATTGCTGATCCCCAGCCGCCCAGTCAGCAGCAGCCAGATAATAGCATGATGATAAATAGTCACCTTGGGAATGCGTGCAAACGGCCAATGCCGCAGCGGCAGGCCAATACGCACATCGGTCAGAGTGGTCTTACCGGTTAAACCAATGTGCATGGTTTTGACATCAATCCGCAGGCCCAGGCGCGCCTGAATTTTTCCCAGCACATACGTGCGAACCGCAGCGCTATTGATTATCCGCGGCGCGGCAATCCATCCCGCGACCACCAGCAGTGCCGCGAGAACCAAAACACTCACCAGCACGATCCGTAATGGATGCACTCTGCGCCTGCTCACAGGGGGCGAAGGTTCAGAACTGTTTAACGGATCTGTCATTGCAATGCTCTTAAAGGGCCGGTCATGACCCTATCATAGACTCGGCAAGCGGATCCGGGCGGCTCCTAGCGCCGCAGCGCAGGTGGAATATTCCCCGACGTTTCAGGCCCAAAACCCAGGAACCACCAGTCGTGCCGATACGTATGGCCCACAAAAGGCCCGGAACTCGCTACAATTTCGCCGCTGCTACGCCAATACGCCACATACGCTACGCTGGCATAACCCTGCTGCGTGGTGTTTTGTAAAATGGAAATCTGCGGCAGCACCACCGGCAGCGAAAAATTCGCGCCGCTGTTGTACCCGCCAAACGCAATGGCCGGAATCCCGACCAGGGAATTTTGCTGGTTGATGCCCAAGGCTCCGCAACGCACTTCCAGCACAATTTGTGCTTTTGCCCGCTGATTCGTCAATCGCACCCCGCCTTTCAACAAATGCGAGCGCAAATCCGCCTCCATAAAGGACTGCCCCGGCATTTGCCCCAAAGGGCGCAAAAATCGCAAGCTCACATACACCAGCCGATCCCGCAGATTCGCTACGGATATCTTCCCTATCGCCAGCGACGCCGCACGCGATAATAAAAACTGCTCATCCGCCGTTTCCGGCGGCTGCGTTACCCGCAGCGTTGAGCAACCGCCGCCCATCAGCAGCAAGCACATTAAAAATCCCCACCCTGCCCGTGTGTTTACGTTCCGAAATCCTGTTTGCATGCGTCGAAAACTTTCTCATCCGCCCGCGCTACCTGCGCGGCGTACAAGCCTTAACGCCGGTACGCCACTGATATTACCGTATTTCCCCTCAAATCCCCATTTCCCCCGCGCTATATCGCATGAACGGGCGTGGCAATAAATCCGGGCGGCCCACCGGGGAGCGAGCTTCCAGGACGAACCATTTGCTTGGCACCGGCATTTATGCCGTCGATTTTGCCGCTCGCCCGAAAATATTGCCACGCCCACCTGAATTCCCCACCCCCACAAAAAAACCACACCTCACCTCCGCGTGCATCACCTCAATCGCACCGGCGGGAAATTATCGTGCCATCAAATCATATCCCGCCCCCAACTCAACGCTGCCGCATTGAGCTAATTTACGCTAGGAGCCTGTCCGAGTAATGGCCGGGATTGCGATGGGTCTGAAATGTCCCGTATGCGCGGCGGGGGATCGAGTCGACTCTTAATAATGAGTCTGCGAGATCCGACAACAAAGCAGGCGGGGCATTTCAGGCCCACCCCGCGGGGCGGCGTGCTTTTTGGCCCCCCTCGGCGGCGCGGCTCCTCGGAGTACCATCTGTGTCAGGTACGCCATCGTCGCCGCTCCTTGATGGGAGCCAAAAATCACGCCGTCGCAACCCGGCCATTACTCGGACAGGCTCCTAGGATTCGCTGCGAAACGCCATGCGGCCGGCGCGCACCGCAACCCCACCGTCACCAACCGGACATAGCGCGCACCGCCCCCTTAGCCAACTGACGCGGCAGCGTCACGGTTCGATTCGGAATGCGATCACAAAAACCAAGGGCAACCCACCCCGGCGCGCTCCGCACCCCAACGCGCACACAAAAATCGCACAATATTATGATTGCAAATATTACCAGGCAAAATGGGCAAATGCACGGTTGGCTTCTGCCATTTTGTGGACGTTTTCACGGGTCTGCATGGCCGCGCCTTCACGTCGGCTCGCCGCCAGCACTTCATCCGCCAGGCGTTCGCTCATCGGTTTGCCCGACTTGGCACGAACCGCTTCCAGCAGCCAGCGAATCGCCAGGCTCTGCTGCCGCTTGCGGCTCACGGACATGGGCACCTGATAGTTCTGTCCACCAACCCGGCGGGACCGGGTTTCAATGTTGGGTTTGATGTTGTTCAAAGCCGCTTCAAAAACTTCATTGGGTTTGGCGTCTTTGACCCGCTGGCCGACAATTTCCATAGCACCGTAAAATACGCGCTTAGCTGTGGCTTTTTTGCCATCATACATCAGGCAGTTGATAAATTTGGAAATCAACAGTGAATTGTAAATGGCATCGGGTTTAAGCTGTGTGCTGCTTACGGTAAATGATTTTGCGCCCATGGCGGCTTCCTTTCGTTTCTCCGTATCGAATCACCAGGATTCGGGATACTTCAAGGTACGGTTAAAAACTGTTCCCCGCGCTTAAGCCGACGGCTTAATCCGCGATAACAGTGACTATTACTTAGGTTTCTTGGCTCCATACTTGGAGCGGCTGCGGCGACGCGCCTCCACACCAGAGGCATCCAGCACGCCGCGGACAATGTGATACCGCACGCCCGGCAAATCGCGTACACGCCCGCCACGCACCAGAACAATGCTGTGTTCCTGAAGGTTATGGTCAATACCCGGAATATAAGCTGTAACTTCCTTGCCGTTGGAAAGCCGCACACGGGCCACTTTACGCAACGCCGAGTTAGGTTTCTTGGGGGTCATGGTCTTTACCAGCAGACACACGCCACGACGTTGCGGCGACGCTTCAAGGTCTTTAACCTTGTTAATGCGCTTCAGGCTGCGTCGCGGATTACGGAGCAATTGATTAATTGTCGGCATAAGTTACCTTACTTCAGTTCACCAAACACAAGCCCGGTAGTGTAGCCGGAATCCACGAATCATGCAAACCGAGCTGTCGGCAGCCTGCGATGGGGCGCGGCAATATTTCCGGGCCACAGGGCCATGCGGGGAAACCTCACATAGCCGCCGGCTTTGCCGGTGGTGAAACACACGATAAAAGAATCTCTGGCAGCTTTTGGCGCAACGGTAAAAAACGTTGTTATTTCCGCCTGATTTAGCGTTATGTCGGCTATGCCCGGAAAAATTGCCACGCCCCAACGCGATGGCCGACGCGATGGCGCACCAACGCCGCGGCGGATGTCGTCATGTTGTTAAGTTTCTCCAAATTAAAACTTGACAGTACGCCTTATTTTTAACACCCCTTGACAGTTGAGGCAGATGTTGGTAAGATAATCTAACCAAATGTAGGAGATTCTGACATGGACGAAGCGACAGTATTAAACCACTTGAAGGAGTTGCACAGGGCCATTGAAATTGATGATGGGAAGGATCCCTGCCTCGTGGAGGACGATGTGCAGCCGCTCGACGGCTTGCCCGGATTCGACAGCCCGCTCATTCCAAACATTGTCAGGCAATTGGCCGAATTGATGGGGATCGACATTCCCAAAGGCACACGTCTTAAGAATCCCTACGTCGACGTGGACAACAAAAAGCTTACGCTCCGTCAGGTTGCCAAACGGTTCTGTGAGCTTTACGGCAAAAAGGAGAAATCTGTATGACCACTGGAGATCCAAAACGACAAATCATTGCATCGCGCATCCGAGATGCCAGACGGTTGGCTGGATTATCACAAGGACAGGTAGCCAAGATGCTGGGGCTCCACCGCCCGTCGGTGACGGAGATGGAGGCGGGGAACCGCGCAGTCACTGCTGAAGAAATCTCCAAGCTGGCGGAAATATTCGAAGTTGAGGTGGTATGGCTGCTAGGAGGGGGGAGCGGACAACTTGAAGCCCATGATGACCGCTTGCAATTGGCAGCCCGAGAACTGCAAAAACTTAAAACAGAGGATTTGAGTCGTCTGCTTTCAATCTTGGCGTCGATGCAAGGTCAGGAGAAAAAGTCGTGAAAATCCACACTGAGCTTGCGAAACAGGCGCTGGAAAAATCCCTCGAAATTCGGGAGGAATACCGATACGATTTTCGAACGCCCCTCTGCATATACGGACTGTGCGAACGTGCAAAAGTGAAGGTTCAGTTCGTCAACGGAGTGAGCATGGAAGGCATTTACGCCGCACTGGATAGACCCACCATCCTGCTCTCTTCGCTTCGCCCTCTGATGCGGCGATCCTTCACGTGCGCCCACGAATTAGGGCACCACGTATTTGGCCACGGTTCCACCATCGACGAACTCAAAATTGAGGCGGCCGAAGGAAAGTTTCAACCGAATGAATTCCTTGCTGATTCGTTCGCGGGATTTCTGCTCATGCCGGCGCAAGGGATCAAACGGGCATTTTCCTCTCGAAATATTGAACTAGTGAATGCCAAGCCCGAACAGATCTATACAGTTGCCTGCTCATTTGGTGTGGGTTACGAGACGTTAATCGGTCATCTGAGATGGGCTGTCCAGTACATCACCCCCGATCATGGCGCGTTGCTAAGGAAGATGAAGCTTCCCCAGATCCGTGAGCGACTGCTGAGTTTCGCGACAACGGAGCCGCTGATGGTTGTTGATCGGCAGTACCCCATCGGAACTGTGGATGTGGAAGTTGGAACACTGGTTTTGCTTCCGATTGGTACTTTGGTCGAGTCTGACCATATCGCATTTTTTAAGGATGCACCATCTGGACGCCTATTTCGCGCTATGCGTCCAGGGCTTGCGCGAGCGGCTATTCCCGGCGAAAATTGGGGAGTCGTGGTGCGCGTGTCCCGATATCAATATGCCGGGCTTGCGCGGTATCGCCATTTAGAGGAGACTGATGGTGAGTAACCCATTATTAATTGATAGACCCAATCTTTCGCTTGCATGGGCAGAGGCATTTTTGGCGATCCGGGCGATGAGTGGGCATCGGCTATCTCCCCTTACCCTAAGCTTTACCGGCTTGGGCGATAAGGCGGTTGCTGAAGATGCCTCGATCCGTTTTGCACTCGATGCCGCGCTGCTGGAGGCTGGCCTACAGAAGATACAAACCGTCGCGAACACCATCTTCCCGCAAGCGCTATGGCGTATCGCTAAGGGTGACCGAAAAGAACTGTACAAGACGTACGTCAAAAACTTGCCCGATTATGTGGCGATGGAATCAAGCAAGAATCAGCGGGGCCTTTATTTCGGCAGGATGGTCGCCTTCGACGTCGATCACAAGACCGGAGATCGCCTTGCGCATATCCCGACTGGTAAGGTGGACGATGGGAACCAGCTTGAATTCATCATCGAACACTGCAAGCCTCGCACTCGGATATCTATGTTCCAGGCCGCCATCTATGACCCAGGCCGGGATCAGACGCCGGCAGCACAGCTAGGATTTCCATGCCTTCAGCACGTGACGTTCGTTCCCAATTTTCATGAAAAAACGCTGGCACTCAACGCGTTCTATGCCACGCAACAGCTTTTCGTAAAAGGCTATGGAAACTATCTCGGACTCGCTCGCCTTGGGCATTTTGTTGCGAGCCAGACGGAACTGGATCTGTCTCGCGTAACATGTTTTGTTGGTGTAGAAAAAATGGAGGACAAACCGCATGAAGGCTCGTTATTGACGGCGCTCACTGCAGCCTGCCAACAGGCTATTGGGGAACCAGATGTGACGGGAGCGCAGAACTAATGGTAAGCCGTAAGCTGGCCGGGTTACTCATTGTCGTTGAAGGTCCCGATGGCGTTGGCAAATCGACCATTTGCAGAGCAATTGAAAATCGGTTGGGCACAGCCGGGCACAATATCCTGCACTTGTCGTTTCCGGGCAAGCTGCCCGGAACAGTTGGTGAATTGGTCTGTCGCGTCCACCATGATGAGGGACCCAATCGGGTTAAGGACATTTCGAATTTAGCCAAGCAGGCTCTTCATGTTGCTGCGCACATCGACGCTATAGACCGGCAAATCATTCCGGCGCTCGAAGCCGGCAAGACTGTGTTATTAGATCGATTTTGGTGGTCGGCATGGGTCTACGGATTAGTGGGTGGTTGTGAACGCAGGCGTCTAAAGGCTCTGATCGATGCTGAAAGGGCAGCGTGGGGCAGGGTCCTTCCCAATGTTGCCATCCTTTTGCGGTGCCCACATCCAATCAACCGAAATGACCCGCCGCGTCACTGGAAGCAGCTCGCAGCCGAATACGACCGATTGTCTGAACGGGAACGGGGGCAGTACGCGATTTGTGTTATCGACAACACCGGTACCAAGAATGAGACCGTAGAAGCAGTCATGAGCAAAATTCCCAATCCACACTTGAAGAATAGGGATTCACAACTCAAAATGAGTTTTTCTAGGGGCCAACCCGGGTCTTCCGCGGGGGGGAGCAGTCATATACTTCCTCTTAAGCCGACCGTCGTTTATGACACCTACTGGCGGTTTGCGGCCGAGAGGCAAAGAATTTTCTTCAAACGTATCGAGGGCCGGCCGCAGCCTTGGACGCAAGATCCGGTATTGTCGCAATACAAGTTCACCAATGCTTACCGGGCGGCTGACCGCGTCAGCCAGTATTTAATCCGACGTGTTATTTACAGGGACGACCTTCCACGCGGCGCGGATGAAGTGTTCTTTAGGATCATGATTTTTAAATTGTTTAATAAGATTGAGACCTGGGAAATGCTTGAAGCGGCCCTAGGGGCGATCGCACTGCACAATTACGCCTTCGAACGGTACGATCGGGTTCTAACCAGGGCGATGACACGCGGCGATGCGATTTATTCAGCCGCATACATCATGCCTTCTGGAGGGCGCAAGCTCGGCCACGAACGGAAGCACCGCAATCACCTCGTTCTACTTGAACGAATGATTGCCGACGCAGTGCCTGACAGGCTCACGGAATGCCGTGGCATGCAGCAGACATTTGAGCTATTGAAGTCCTATCCGACCATCGGTGATTTTCTTGCGTACCAGTATGCTACTGACATTAACTACAGCGAAATCACGAATTTTTCAGAATCGGATTTCGTTGTTCCCGGTCCCGGTGCGCTTGATGGGATCAAAAAGTGTTTCTCTGATCTTGGCGGGTTGAATGAGCCAGAGGTAATTAAATTCATGGTCGACAACCAGGAACGCGAATTCGCGCGATTGGGACTGGAGTTCTTATCGCTGTGGGGACGACCACTGAAGCTCATTGATTGCCAGAATCTATTCTGCGAAGTGGATAAATATGCGCGAGTATGGCACCCCGAAATTCAAGGCGTATCGGGCCGATCTCGCATTAAACAACGCCTTGTTGCGAAGCCGGGTTTGCCTGCGCCGTGGTATCCCCCGAAGTGGGGTTTGAATGAGCGTATCGGCGAATGGATTGCTGGGATATCTGCACATCGCGTGCAGGTTTAGATCAGCTTGGAGATGTAAATATGGAACTCAATGCGTATCAGGAACTCGCACACAAAACAGAGAAGAGGGCGACCATTGAGGGCGCGGATGTAATGGTTCCCATTTTGGGATTGGCGGGAGAGGTTGGTGAGTTGCTCAACGAATACAAAAAGAAACTCCGTGACGGCGATGCTCATACGCGGTTTCCGGATCGGGTCCTTGAGGAGCTTGGCGACATTCTTTGGTATATCGCGGAAACGGCGACGAAGTTCAATCTTGAATTGGAGGATGTCGCAAAGCGTAATCTGACCAAGGCTCAGGCACGGTGGGGACAATCCGACGAGAACTGGCTATTTTGGAGCGCACATACTTTTGATGCGGGATTTCCAGCGCATGAGCGATTCCAAAGGAAGTTCGTGGCGGCGTTCCGCCAGGTGTTTGAGAACGGCACTAAAAAGGCACGTGTTTTCGTAAACGGCACGCAGATGGGCCAGGAACTCACTGACAATTCACACCAACCGGACGGTTATCGTTTCCATGATGTCTTCCATCTCGCGTGTGTGGCGGTTTTGGGATGGTCGCCGGTGAGTCGCCGCAATCTCGGTATCAAGCGCAGGAGCAATCCTAAAACAGATGAGGTGGAGGACGGCGGCAGAGCGATTGTTACCGAGGAAGGAATTTCTGCCCTTATATTTGCCTACGCCGATGATCACAACGCCTTGGAAGGCGTTAGGTCGCTCGATTACGATTTGCTTAAAGCAATCCGCGTCATGACGGCGCGATTCGAAGTGTCAGTCTGTACAACGGGCGAATGGGAGCGCGCTATCATGATGGGCTACAAGGTGTGGCGGGAGGTCGAAAGGAATCAGGGCGGGAAGGTGGAATGCGATCTAGATCAGCGGACAATTCGCTACCTGGGAATGGTATGAATGAGCTTACTCACCGACCGCAGTGACGCTAGCAATGGCTGTCGATGCGGTATGGCTAATGCTCACGAGCAATTCCGTGGCACCGAGAGAATCAGCAACTGCAAGCGCTCCCCCCGAAAGCACTATTTTAGGGACCCCGCTAGGCATCGTTTGGACTTCAATATCTTGCCAAGAAACGTCGCTCGAAAAGCCGGTGCCCAATGCCTTGGCCGCCGCCTCCTTTGCGGCGATCCTGCCTCCCACGACCTCCACCCGAAAATGACGATTCTTTAGCTCCTGTATTTCAGTGGCCGTAAACCACCCCCCAACAAATTCATCTCCCCGGGCCATATATTTCTTAACACGGCTCAGGTCGATGATGTCTACGCCATGCCCTTTGATTTGCATGGCGACATTATTTCATATGGGCCCGATGTTGTCACCACAAGATTTTCGAGGTCGTCTGCTTCAACCGGCGCCGCGTGAAACTCAATTAAGAAAGCGGATTTCGTCTCTCCTTTCCAGGACGCCAGCTAACGTATGTCCCACCGGGACGAATGCCGGCGGTTTATTTCCGTTAGGGAGCTTTGCGCAGTCCAAGAGAACCGGACGAGCCGGGCGAGCCCTACCCGAAAGGCATCTCCGCTTAATCCGGGGCGTGTGTTCGTGCGCCAATTATCGCTCGCACATTGCGGCAAAGTGAAAAGCCACAACGGGGACGTATCACGGGCCCATTGTAGTAAAGCCCCGCCAGACCGGCAAATATAATGCTCGGCAGCGAAGAATGAAGAATGAGCGTAACAGGAGTGTGGAGATAGTGTAACCAACCCCGGCCCGAGGGCAATCCGCAAGTTTTTCCCGACATATTTTTATAGGTCTATTTTCAGCAGCACTCGTGTGTCGGCGGCACCACCTTTTGGCACGCCACGCGCCTACCTCTCAAGCGTTCCCGCCACCACCTGCGACAGACGCACATCATATTCCGCAACGTCAGGTTCAAAGTGAATAATCAACGACGACATATCGGATGCCGTCCTAAAGTGCCGGTTGGTCGGCCATCCCGTCGATCAGGATGACGGCATACTAATTCCGGAGGCGTGGTTCACTTCCGCACCATTTTATGAAATCGCTTATACTCTCCGCAGGCGCGGTTCAATGAATCCGGAGGCTTTCCATCGAGCTTTCCACGGCCACACATTTCAACAAGGTTCCGAACCTCAGGACGCCAATCACTGGCGAATTTATTCGTAGCATAGCCGGCACGGCCCTCATCAACTGCGGGATCTCCGCTTAGGTAAGCGAGCCAATTCTGTATTTCCCACCGGGGAATCAGGAAAAAAACCGGCTCGTCGCTATTCCATGGCTCAACACCCTGCTTTGTGCATTCCTGCCGCAACATATCAATGCGATCATCCACGCTATGATTGTCCGCATCGGTTACGACGACCAAGGCGCGGGCTTCGCCGCGAAATTGCCGCAGCCTATTTAGTTCCAAAGGCAGATTCTCGCGCACGAATTGCTCGCCGGAGCCTTTCCCTTTGGTCCCTTTTTCCACACGTAAATTTTTGGAATCCCAACCCTTGCACTGTAAAAAATGCCTGGCAAAAAAGCCATGTTGTTCATCCTCGCACAATATAACAATGCTCACACCGCTACTCATTTAACCCATCCCCGGGCGACCGCCTCGGCGGGGGTGATATGGGCTATGGGCGGGCTAAGTTTGTCGGAGGCACGCGTTGGACCGCCGGCATCGCGGAAGAACCAGACTCCGTGGTTCTCGGCAAGATAGTCGATGATCTCCGGGTGGTGGGAACAAAGAACCGACTGCTCAATTCCATCGCCAACTGCATCACAAAGTGACAACAGCCAAGGCTGAATCTCACGCAAGGCCACGTAGTTATCCGGCTCGTCGATAAATAGCGACCATCCGGCATCGGGTAGCGCATAAAGGAGCGTAAATAACAAAATCAGCATGCGCTGACCATCGGATAGTTTGTCGAAGCCATAGGGAATCGTCTTATGCTCATCCCCGGACGCGGGCATCCCTTCCGCAGAGCCGGGCAGTGCAAAGTTAGCATGCATGAGAACCGGCCCTTCCGCGGAGCCGGGAATGTCCAGGCTCTTAAATCCGGGAATATATTTTGATATTTCATCAAAAAGTCGGTGCTGTTTGGCAATAGCCTGCCGTTGTATGTAGCGGTACCAGGAAACAAAATTTTCCGCTCGGTCTGAAAGCTCCGCGTCTTCCCGCGGGCTTTCAGCCGCCATCATAGGGGGACAGGGTTTGACAATGAGAATCTTCGCCAGCTGATTCTTAAAATTAGTAAGCTTGGTGTTATCGGGCCGGGAGTACACGGTACCCAGGGGAGCCTTGAACCAGTCAAACGGAAAGCTTGGCCCAGCCCGGAACGTGTCGTTGTAAAGGTGAGCGGTGCCTTCGGAATATTCAAAGAGAGTCTTGCCGTCCAGCGTCAGCAGTTCTTTCCGAACCTGTCCGAGCTTGGCCACCATATCGTGGTGCAGCAATAGTTCGTAGTGGTAAACGCCTTCGCCGGTACGCAGATCAATTTCAAATCGCTGAGCCGGACTTTTCTGCCATCTCGTCAATTCGGAGGTTGGAAACGCCGCTTTCACGGGAAACTCGCCGGAAACAAACCGTTGAATGCTACGCAGCGCGTCTAAAACGGACGTTTTCCCGGTACCATTTTCGCCCAGTAAAAGCGCATTTCTCTTAAGCGGAATGGTAACATTTACCAGCGTCCGGAAATTGTCAATGTAAATTCGGTCGATCATCGGTCAACTCCAGTTTAGCCGACGTTTATTATACACGACACGGATACTGACCGCCCGCGCGCTTGTGCAACATACCCCAACGCCATTTGGGCGGGTCTGTCGATTGCCCTAACCAACCCCGGCCCGACAGCAATCCGCAACGCTCGTGATATAGCAGCGCAGCGCTTCAAAACCTTCTAACTCCCAGCTCCTGCTCTGAAAAATCGCCAGGCCTTCGCAACAGCGAAAATATATAGCCCTTTTTCCTGCGCGGGTGAGGCTTCGCATCATGGGAGACTAACTTCTAAATACTGGCCCGTAATCCGCGTGACCCGAGAAATCTGTGGGCATTCCGTCTCGGTGCCCTCTGTGGCTAAACCCGCCGCCATTCGTGCCCTCGTGGCAAACTTCCCCGTTAATGATCATTGATTCCACCACCTTCGTCGGCTGTCCCCTATAACCTGTAACCTAAGGTTGCCTCCTAACTCCCCGGTACTACAGGTCGCCGTACCTGTTTACTTGCCCGGTAGATCGCCTTTGGTGATCCGATTGGAATCCAGTGTAACGTCTCCGAATTGCGACAGCGCGCTGCCGTCGCGGATCGTGGCGTCGGTGTTCATTGTAATATCATCGCGGGCGAGAATATTGCCTGCAAAAGCGCTGTCGGTCCCCAGCGTTGCCGAGCTGCCCACCTGCCAATAAACGGCGCCTTTCACCCAGGTGGTCGCACCCCCGTTGATTGAAATAATGGACGAGTCGCTGTCCGTGGTCAGCGTGGTGCCAATCTGAAAAATAAATTGCGCGTTGGTATCATCCTGGTCTTTGAGCGTCAAAGTACCATGGAGCGTGGCGCCTGCGGAAAAACGATATACGCCCGGCAACAAAGTCAATCCGCCAAGATCATGCCCGCTAAGGTCATGGGTGAAAGGCATCGCGGCCGCCGCGTTATAAGCGGTGGTAAGGTCCGTGTGCGCCTGGAGTGCGGCATCGTCCGCGGCGCGGGTGGTATGCGGCGGAGCGACGACTCCCGGCGGAAAACCGATAATGTCCGGGCCATGGCTGGTCCCCACGTCCCCGCCATGAACTGCGGTTTCACCGGTGTTTTCTACGGCCGTACCGCCCAGCACCGCAAAGCTATCAGCCGAATCCAGCGTAATGGAGATGCGGGCCGCTTTAGGGTCTGGCGAGTGCGGTGGTACGACCAAAAGAACAATGGTTTTATTTTTCATGGGGAATTCTCCAACTGCCGCCAATGGGGGCGGCTATTGTGAATACGCATTCACAATTCAAAGCTGGGCATCGCTATTGAAAGGACAAGCTGGTAGTTGCTTGAACGGGGGGGGCGTCGGAGCGATCCATTTTGCGGTTCACCAACGAGGAGCCGCGATAATCGTGCGACAGGCGGTGCCATGCTCAAGCACTGCATAATCAATTATAGCAGCAAATCGAGCCCTTGGAGCTTTTCGAAATAATTATTCCAACACTTCCGGAGCGTTGATATAAATGTTTACTTGACGGAAAGCTTCTGCTGCGTATGCAAATATGCGATAACCAGACGGATAAGCTCATAGGCAACGGTTCCATCCAGAGCAACAAAGATGGGTTTTAAGCGGTCGGTGCCGTGTTGCCGACAGGCGTCGGCGATGCGGGTGAACGTGGCATCGGGCACCCAGGCGGAAATGGAGGCGGGCTTTTCGACGGTGATATACTCCGCCAGATAATCCACCACGGTTGGCTCGGTGCGATCTAATAGTTTTGCAACCTCTTTTATGGCTTTGCCTTGCGCAAATAACTGGAACGCTTTTTCTTTGGCCGCATTGGGGCGGCTGCTTGCCGCAGGCCTGGCCGCAACCGATGGGCGGGGGGTGGCTACGTCTGTCAGGATGTTATGAATGCGGCAATAATCTGTGATCAGAGGAATAATGTTATCCCCCAGTGATTTAAGCTTCGCTTCACCAATGCCGTAAATCAACCGCAGATTCTCATGCGTGGTGGGCCGCACGCGCGCTAATTCACGCAATGTGGCGTCCGAGAGTATCACATACGGGGGCACACCCCGCTGCGTCGCAATCTGTTTTCGCATGGCCCGCAAAGATTCAAACAGGGTATGGTCCACACCCTGCCAGGAAATTTCTCTTGCGTGCGACTTACTGGATTCCTCCGCTGATTTTTGCGCCAGCTGAATCAACCGCACCTGCCTCCGACCTTTCATAACTTCCACCGACGCCTGATTTAATTTCAGAATCGGTGCGGATCGGCCCTGCGGCAAAATCATATTTTCCTGCAGCATCACGCCCTGCCCAACCAACTGATACACAAAGTTGCGCAGGTCCGCCTTGGCGTGGTCCTTCAACAGGCCATGCACGGAAAGCTGATCATGTTTAAGCTGCCGAATTCTTTCGGTACTTTCGCCCCGCAAAATCGCCAGGATGTGCCCCACGCCAAAACGCTGATCGGTGCGGGCCACTGCCGAAAGAATCTTTTGAGCGATCACCAGTGCGTCCGCGACCGGCTCGGTATCTCCCAGGCAATGATCACACGCCTGGCAGGACAGGTCGCCCTCCGATGGAGCTTCAGAATCCTGCATGGGCGGTAGATAACGCTGACCAAAGTATTCCACCAGCGATCTATGGCGGCACACGGCCCCCCGCGCAAAGCGATCCAGATCATCCAGGTGGCGCAAGGCTGTGGGAACGTAATCCGCACTGATCGCTGTGCCGGCAAGTTTTGCTTCCGCCGCTGAGTTTTCAATGAGAGATTTCCACGTCATCACGTCCTGCCCGGAATAAAGCAGCACGCATTCCGCCTCCAACCCGTCGCGCCCCGCCCGCCCGGTCTCCTGCTGATAGGCTTCGATGGATTTCGGCATGCCCGTGTGCAGCACAAAACGAATGTTCGAGCGGTCAATACCCATGCCAAAGGCGATCGTGGCCACGATCAGATCGCACTGTTCCTTAGCAAATTCTTCCTGCGCTTTGCGGCGAATGTCAGGCGTCATGCCGGCATGGTACCCCAGGGCCGTGCGCCCGCTGTTCTTGCGGGGTGCATTAAGCGCCGCAACAATATCATCCACATCCCGGCGGCGCAGACAATAAATAATGCCGGCCTCATCCTTATGGCGATCCAGCACTTCCTGAATCTGGGCCATCATGTCTCGGCGGGGCAATACCCGGTACGTCAGATTCGGACGGTCAAAATTTCCCACCAGCCGCACCGGATCATCCAGTTGCAACTGCTGGGCAATATCCGCCCGCACCGGCTCGGTGGCCGTAGCGGTAAACGCATGAATGGAGCAACCGGGAAATAATGTTTTGAGGCTGGAAAGCCGCCGATATTCCGGGCGGAAATCATGGCCCCAGTGGCTGACGCAATGCGCTTCATCAATGGCAAATGTCTGCACACCCGAATCCCGCAGCAGTTGCACAAATGCTCCGCCATCAAAGGATCCGCCCCCGCTGGGCTGCCCCACGAGTTTTTCCGGAGAAACAAACAGCATGTCCAGTTGGCCGCTGCGTAATTGTGAGGCGGTTTGCCGGCGCTGATCGGCATTTAATGTTGAATCCATCTGCGCCGCCGCCACGCCCAACGTGCGCAGTGAATCCACCTGATCCTTCATCAGGGCAATCAGCGGTGAAACCACCACCGTCGGCCCGCGGCCACAGCGCGCCAGATGAATCGCCGGGGCCTGATAACATAACGATTTTCCACCGCCGGTCGGCATCACCACGACGGAATCACGCTTGGCCAGCACCGCCTCCATGGCCTGCCGCTGCAACGGGCGCAGCTGACGGTATCCCCAAATTTCTTCAATGAGAGCCAGTAAATCCGGAAGCGAAACAGTGGCAGTATCAGGCATAAGTGATGCGTCCCTCCAAAGCGGAAATGTTACCGTTAATGCCCCGGCAATGCCAGACGCAGCCCTATTTGGCGTTTACAAATTCCGCCAAAGGAAGCACGTCCACATTCTCTGCCAGGGCATAACGCCGTGTACCGGGGTACACCACATGCAGGTGATCCAGTTTAAGATCCGTCAAAGCATGGCGGATGGACGGCGTCATGGTGGGGGCGTCCATGCGTTTGCACTCCACGCCGATGCGTTTGCCGCCTTTGAATAAAAGCAAATCCAGCTCCGCCCCATTGTGCGTGGCCCAGAAATACGCCTCTGCGGGGTGAAAACATTTGATAATCTCTTCCACCGCATACCCCTCCCATGAGGCTCCAACCTTGGGGTGCCCCTCCAAATCCCGCTGCGTGCTGATATTTAACAGTGCGTGCAACAAGCCGGAATCACGCACATACACCTTCGGGGCCTTGACCTGCCTTTTGCCCAGATTCTCAAACCATGGCCGCACCTGCCGCACCATAAATACATCACTCATCAGGTCCAGATAGCGCCGCACCGTGGTCTCGTTAATCGCCAAAGCCCGGCCAATTTCCGCAGAATTCCAAATCTGCCCGTGGTAATGCGCCACCATCATCCAAAACCGCCGCAGCGTCGCCGCGGGAATGCTCACCCCCAACTGCGGCATATCGCGCTCGAGAAAAGTCTGTAGAAATTGCGTGCGCCACGCCAGTGAATCCGCCGTGCTGCGCGCGGTAAACGAAAGCGGAAAGCCACCCCGCAACCAGTGCTTGGCCATGGCCCCGGCACCGGCATCAGAAAGCCGAAAACCCTCCATGGCAATGGTCTCCAGTCGCCCCGCCAAAGACTCCGAAGATTGTCGCAGCAAATCCGGGGACGCGCTGCCAAGTATCAGAAATCGTGCCGACAAGGGGCGCCGATCAGCCAGGACACGTAACAGCGGAAAAATCTCAGGCCGGCGTTGCACCTCGTCAATCACCACCAGGCCCTTCAGCGGCCGCAGGGCCAGATCGGGCTGTGCCAGGCGCGCCAGGCTCTGCGGATCCTCCAGATCAAAATAATTCAGCGAATCCGCCGGCACAAACTTCCGCGCCAGCGTGGTCTTACCGCACTGCCTGGGCCCCAGCAACGCCACCACCCGGCTGCGCTTCAGCGCCGTGCCAATCCGTGCAATGTCCGTCTTCCGCTCAATCATAAGGCGTGATCATATACCATGAAAATCCTGCTGTCAATGCCGGATTTTCATGGTACGCTGGGAGCCTGTCCGAGTAAGGATGTGCAAACGATTTGCCGCATCACCTGTTTTTACTATCTTTTCGGGGCGCCTTCTTCATGGGCGGCGGAACGCTTACTGAGGTACAAATCAAAAATTACGCGCACGCGGTTGTGCCCGCGGATCAGGCCGAAGAATGCGGTGGGCGGCTTTACGCCGAAGTTGCGCATCCACACGGTTGACATGGCGCGGATGCTGTACCGCCCGGCGGCAAGTTTGCGCACGTACATATTGGTACGGAGATCGCGCGTGACGCCCGCCAGAGTCAGTTTGCCGAGAACCTCTAATTTAAGGCAGGGCGAAAGCGAAGTTTTGCTCCGGAATAGACTGGCGTGCAGCGCACGCGTAAAGCTATATCGAATCGTGGGATGCCGCTTAGCTTTCAGCGCATGCCACATGTCATGATTCATGCCGGAACTGTTGCCATCCAGAGAGGTAACCGGAATCGACAATTCCCCGATCGCCGGTTTCCTCATCGGCAGGGGCTTGGGCGGCGGATCAGAGACCTGCGCGTTGTGAATATGGGCAAAGAGTTTTTGCAGCGCCTTGCGGTCCGTGGGAAGTATTAATTGCCCCGAGACCTTTTCACTTACACAGGACCAACCACCGATGGTGGCGGTTCCTTTGAGTTTTAATCGGCTTTGCGCGGCCAGCACAAACTGCAGCGGCGCTGGTGAGGTAAAAACCGACTTGTGCCCGGTGCCGAGAGATACGTGTAGGTCGGCTGACGCCACGCCGCCCGCTAAAGCCAGAGCCGCCAGCAATACCGGCGGAACCAACCGACGCATTGAGGCAGCCAAGGCCCCTGCGTTGCGGACGAATAGTTGGCCCCGGACACAAGTCATAAACCAAAGTCCTTCACTCATGCACCGGCTTTGACCGCCAGCGGCCAGATGGCCGTGATGGTAATGGCATTACCGGAGCGAATCACGCCGAACATGGCCGTCGGCGGCGTAACGCCAAAAAGGGTCATCTTGAGCTTGATCTTCGTGGTGATGCTCAAGCCCCCGCCGGGGGTTGGCGTGGCGGTCAGAACCAAGGATACCGTTTTCGTTACGCCGGCAACTCGCAGGGCTCCGGTGGTGTTGAAGACCGCGGCGGCTGTGGCATTTGTCGGCCGCGTCAGCAAATGCGCCTTGATAAGCTCGTATGTGATCAGCGCATGGTGTTTAAGATCCAACGCACTGTACATCGTGTCATCCATGCCGCCGCCTTCGCTGCTTTTGATCGATTTAACCGCAATAACCAGGTTAATGGATTGCAGTTTGAGGGCGGCCTTACTGCGGCCCGTCCATTTTCCGGAGAAAACGGCGTTCCCCGTCAGGGCGGTAGTTTTGGCGGTCCAGTCGTGCAAGGTGGAGGTGCCGTTGATTACCAGGCTGCCGCCTGCTGCGGCCGTGTATTGCCGTGTTCCTGCGGCAGTTGCCGTAGCGGCAGATGTGGCCAGCATCAGCGCGCCGAATATCAAGGCCATTCCAGCGTGCCAGAGGCCCCACCGGGCCGCCTGAAGACGGCCCGGCGAAGCCGGAGACTTTTTATAAAACATAAACATGATTCAACTCCGATTAAAATCCAAATGAAACTTCCATGACCACGCCATTGAAGCCAGGCCCCATTTCCGCTACAGCGCCGTCCACTACACCGGTGTTGGAACCGAAGGCGTGATACTGTTCCTGCACGTATTCGAGCTTGGTGAGAATGCTTTTGGTCAGCCAATATCCGGCACCCACCTGTATGCGATCCACCCAGCCGTTGGTGTCTACGCCATTAACCGCACCGGCAAAGGCGTAACTGTATTGGGCTGCCAGGTACAGAGCCGGATTGATGTGATACACCACATTGGATGAGCCATACAGCCAGCGCTCCGCCGGCGTTCCTCTGCCGGTCTGGTTGGCCTCGCCATCCTGCGTCCAGCCGACGTAGCTATAGCTTTCAAAGGGCCATTTCTCGTAGGTGATATCGCCCTGAGTGGCAAAAACGCGGTGACCGGCCTGCGGCGCGATCTGCCCGTCATCGTCGGTGATAATGGTGTCGCTGGGGCCGTAGCCGAAGAGGTTATTGTATGGTTCCCCGCTCCGGGTGGCCGCATACAGATCAGACACATCGGTCGAATCGCCCATATCAGCGTAGTAGACCGATGCCGAGAGCCGCAGGTTCTTGGTAGGATAACCCCAGATTTTTCCATGGAATCCTGGTCCTGCACCGTAATCATAGTGACCGGTGGTGCTGCCGTTGGACACGCCGAACAGCCAGTAAACCGGCCCTTTGACGCTGTACACTTCGCCGCCAATTTCTTCGGTGCTCGGGTCCACCAGCGGGTTGCCGATTAACGGGTTGTTCTGCACCCACGCATTCTTGGACCGATGATAATTGTTATCACCGAAGTCAATGTCAAACGCCCCGACCTTCACGTTGATGTAATCCATAAGCGCATTGATCGGGCTATTATGAGAAACGCCGGGAAATTGTTTAAACACCAGCCAGCCCTCGTCGCCGTAGGTGGTGCTGGGGTGTCCCGGTGTGGCGATATAAAAATCAGCAAACATGTCGAATTCGTGCGGTATGGTGGCTAAGAACGACAAATTAGCGTACGGGGTCTGAAAATTTGGATTCAGGCCTCTGGACGGCTGAAGATTGTATTCCTGCAGCGCCTGAACACGTCCCAGCGTCCAGAAACCCATGTACAACTGCATATTCCCATACTGCGCGATCTGCATGTGCATGTCCGGCCGCATGTGGTCGGGATTTTCATCCTTAAATGGCGAGAGATATTCATCTTTGGTCGGCGGAGCAAAGAGATTGGCAACCGTGTCGTCGATGGTGTTTGACGAGCCGGTGCCTTGCGTGGCGGCCACGTTCTGGCTTTTGGCCACAACGTTGTTATACAAATGTTGCACCGCTTCATTAGTGGCCTGCTGACTTGTGGCATTGACTTTGGCCTGCGCGGCTTTGAGTTTGGCCTGGCGCTTTTTCAGGGCGGCCTGTTGTCTTTTTATGGCCGCCTCCTGCCGTTTCAGCCTCGCCTGTTGGCCTTTGATGGCCGCTACGTCCTTGGATACTGTCGACAACTCCTTCTGCACCTGTTGGTACTTCTGCTGAAGGTTTTGATAATCCTGGGCAGTCGGTGCGGTGGCGTCCGCTCCCCAGGTTGCCGCTACCGGCATCAGGGCCATGGCCGCCGCGATGGCGACCAACTTCCAGGTTGTGTGTTCTCGTTTCATGGCTTGGTTCCTTTCCTAAAAAGCCACCCCGCCCGGAGCCGTGTACCCCCACCGCCACAACGCATCGGGCGATATTGTGACACTTTTCACAAACTATGACGACAACCGTTGTACGCCACAGCGTTTCACTGTTCCAAGCATGGCACACAAGCCGCAGTGACAAAATAGGGAAAGTGCCGCAATATGCGGTAGGAATATGAACGTGTTGCGCGATAAGAAATTGACCTATTTATCGCCGCAAAATACTCTTTATATGGGGTGTAAAAGAGCAGCAGGAGTTGCCGTAAAAGGTCTGTTGAATTTACAAATCATATTATCCCGATGCGCTTCAGAAATTCGGCTTCATCGATGACTTCCACGCCCAGCTTGCGGGCCTTTGCCAGTTTGCTGCCGGCATCTTCGCCGGCCACCAGCAGATGGGTATTTTTGCTTACGCTGTCACCGGCTTTTCCGCCGAGCGATTCAATAAGGCTTTGGATCTCATGTCGGTCGTAGCGCTGCAATTTACCGGTGACCACCACTATTTTTCCCGCCAGCGGGCCGCCGGTTGGCCGCACGCGGGCGGGCGTGGTTTTCACACCCAGTTGCTCCAATTCGCGCAGCAATTCGATCCCGCCAAGCTCATGCAGGAAGCGGTGCAGGCTTTGCGCCACAACTTCTCCTACGCCTTCCACAGCTTCAAAATCATTGATGGACGCATTGGCAAGGGAATCCAAGGTAGAAAAGTGTCCCGCAATATCTTCCGCCGTCCGCACGCCCACGTGCAAAATTCCCAGTCCCCCCAGCAGGCGTTCCAGTCCGCGGCTTTTGCTATCCGCAATCGCCGCGATCAGAGTTGCCGCTGATTTTTCACCCATACGGTCCAGGCCTGTGAGATCCGTCAGAGTCAGGCGGTATAAATCGGGCAGAGTTTTTACCAGCCCTTTACCGATAAGCTGCTGCACCACCGCCGGCCCCAGATTTTCAATATCCATCTGATCACGTGCCCCAAAAAACAGCAGTCGCTCTTCGCGCTGCGCGGGGCAGGCAAGGTTCTGGCAGCGGACAAATCCGCCATCACGCACCGCAGGCGAGCCGCATGAGGGGCATGTTGTTGGCGGGGCAATGATCAGTGCCTCGGCGGGGCGTTTGGCGGCGACACTGCCGACAACATAAGGAATCACTTCGCCCGCCTTCTGCACGATGACCTGATCATACAGCCGGATATCCTTGCGCGTTATTTCATCAAAGTTATGCAGGCTGGCGCGGTACACCTGCGTGCCGCTGATAAACACCGGCGGTTCAAATTCCGCCACCGGGGTGATTGTCCCGGTTTTCCCCACCTGAAACACCACGCGTGCCAGTTGCGTTTCCGCCTGCTCCGGCTGGTATTTGAAGGCAATGCACCAGCGCGGAGCGCGGGAAGTGGTGCCAAGCTCCCGGCGTTGGGCCAGTCTATTCACTTTCAGCACCACACCGTCGGTGTCATACGGGAGATTTTTCCGCTGAATATTAAACTGGTGAATAAATTGCAACGCTGCGTCAATATCCTCCGCCGGGGCAATATGCTCCGATACCGGAAAGCCCAGTACTTTCAGATAATTCAGCCACTGCTGGTAGGTGGAAAATTCAAAGCCTTCTACCACGCCCTGCCCGTGCGGCAGAAAACGCAGCTTTCGTGCGGCCACCGCACGCGGGTCCAGAAGTTTCAGGGTGCCGGCGGCCGTATTACGCGGATTGGCGTATGGTTCCTCGCCCATCGCTTCCTGCCGCTGGTTGATGGTCACAAACTGCATGCGGGTTAAATAGGTTTCGCCCCGGACTTCCAGCACGGGGGGAACGTGTTTCGGAAAATCCCCGCCCACCGGATTTTTCGGATCGATAAGCCGCAGGGGAATATCATACATGGTCCGGGCGTTGGCGGTGACATCATCTCCATGTTCACCATCGCCGCGGGTGGCGGCCTGGGTCAGCAGGCCGTTTTCATAACGCAGGGAAAGCGATACGCCGTCAATCTTTGGCTCACAGATATAACTGAACGCCTGACCATCCAGCAGTTTCCGCACGCGCTGGTCAAATTCCCGCACTTCACCTTCACTGTAGGTGTTGTCAATGGAAATCATCGGAATGCCATGGCGAACCGCGGCGAAAGCCCGCAACGCGCTGCCCCCTACGCGCTGGCTGGGCGAATCGGGTGTAATAAGTTCCGGATGCGCCTGCTCGAGATCTTTAAGTTTTCGCAACAGCGCATCATACGCCTGATCAGAAATCTCCGGCTTGGCCTGCTGATAATAAAGTTCATCATGCCGCCGAATCTCCTCCCGCAGCAATTCCAGTTCATGTTCCACACTTTTACTCATGGCGATGATTATTCCACCGTTACGCTCTTGGCCAAGTTTCTTGGCTTATCCACGTTGCAGCCGCGGGCCATGGCGGCGTGATAGGCCAGTAGTTGCAGCGGCAGTACGGTTAGCAGGGGCTGAAGCGGTTCAATGGTGTCGGGAACGGTAAAGACGTGATCGGCGACTTTGGTGATGTGGTCGTCGCCTTCACTGGCCACGGCGATGATTTTTCCGCCGCGGGCTTTTACTTCCTGAATATTGCCCAGGA